>JBMSWW010000029.1:0-11344 GCA_049425065.1 Chitinophagaceae bacterium | reverse complement strand
GCCACCAATCATGGCGCGACTGGCCGTAGAAGTTTCGGGGCCAAAGAATAAATTATAGGGCTTCAAAAACTTATTTAAGTCGTCACGAATAACTCCAGGCTCTACGCGTACCCACTTTTCATCAGTATTAACTTCAATAATTTTTGTAAAGTACTTAGAGATATCAACAACAATTCCATCACCCACTACTTGCCCGGCCAAAGAAGTTCCGGCTGCCCTGGGAATTAAGGTGACTTTATTTTTGCTAGCAAATGAAATCAACTGCTTGATCCCGTATACTCCTTTAGGAATAGCTACCGCCAATGGACGCTCTTGATATACAGAGGCGTCAGTTGAATAAGCCATAAGCTGGGCACGATGAATAGGACTTTCATTAAAAAACAATAGCCCCTCAAATTCGTTTTCAAGCTTTTCTAGCTTCGCCAACATGATTTTTAAATTTACTGCAACCCACTATTATACTCAGTTTTTTTGAACTCAACAGCTTATAGGTGTCCTTGTGATATTCCAACACTCCAGGTTTCCGATAAGAGACAGGAAGATAAACACTAAACACCGCAACGGGTGTTGAGAGCTTTCGGTAAACAGGTTTTTGATCCTTGTAGCAAGACTGCAGGTAAGTAGTATCAAGATTATCTTTTAGCAGTTTGTTTCCTAACAACAGGGGATCTTCTAGTCGTATACATCCATGACTCAAATAACGGGTATTGTTTAAAAAAGCCGCCTTACTATTGGTATCGTGTAGGTAAACTCCATAAGGAGTAGTGATATCAAACTTTAATACTCCTAGTGCATTATCGCAACCCGTGGATTGTCGAATGGTATATGGGAAATATCCTGCATGAAAACTACTCCAGTTCAATTGATGATGATCCACTACTCTTCCCCTATTGTCTACCACTTGCATATTTCGTTGATCGAGCCAAGAAGGGTTACGCTTTATTTTAGACAAATACTCTCCAATGGCAATGCTGGAAGGCACGTACCAATATGGGTATAAAATCACTTGCTCACACCAAGCGGCAAAACGTGGAGAGGGAGTTGAGAATTTCCCAACTATAGTCTTCATATGAATTGTGGGAACCCCTTTTTCAACAAAGGTCAATTCAGCGGCAGCCAAATTGACTACTATAAATTGGTCAAATTGAAAATGATGAATCCAACGTAGCGTATTCAAAGTATGCAACAACCTAGAAGCAGTATCACGATGTTTACCCCCCGCGCTTCCAGTTGATAAACTTCGATGGTATAAATAGGCAGATTTTATGGATAAATAAGATGGATCTTTATCTTCAATTTGCTCAAAGAAATCCTTGAATTCTCTACTATCCGAAAGTTTTGCTAGAGAGCTTTCTAAAAATTGCTGATCCTGTAAAGAATATTGAGCAGAAACTGCATCAAATCCTACCCAAGGACCCGTTTTGTAGCCCCGCCAAAATTCACTGGCAGCCACTAGCGCCGCTTTATAATGAGGACTGCCTACCCACAGATTTTCGAGGGTGGTATCCATGCCAAATTTTAATTGCTTACTAATCGGAGTTTGAATAAGACCCAGCGAATAGAGGCTATCCACCACCTCAACAACTCGCCGCTTTATAGATAAAGATTGAGCGTTAGAAGAAAACGAGAAAAAGGAACACAGAACACTTATTGACAATAACAACCTCATAGTGTAAAGTTCCAAAGAATATTCCAGCTAAAAAAGGAACTCCATTTAGTTTTATTTTACGCCTTTTATCCGCTGTACAAAAGTTTGCCAAGCTGTATAATCCCAACCTGCCATACGACCACGCTGAACTAATAGCTCATTGGCTTCCGGATGCTGTAAATAATAGTAAAACACAAAACGAGCAGATGGATTTTGCCAACCCATTATTTGACCAAAACGTAAATCACTGAGCACTAAACTATCACCCCATTGCTGTACAACATAGTAGCCTTTAGAAAATCGTAGCAAATGTTGAAGATCTTCCTGTCCACGAACCGGCGCCAACAAGGAGTCTTGGCGAGGTACATAGTAAAAGGGTATAGTGGAGGTTTTATCAAATACAGAGCGATATCCAATATGAAAACCTGCCGTATCTTTTACCACCACATACCACAACCAGCTATTAAATGGAGTAGGCGTAGTAAAATATTCTTGGTGAGATATTTTTTGTGAGGCCAGTGAGGACTCTACCACCTGGCTTACCGTCCATTTATTGTAGCCCGCATATATGAGATAGCCAAGACTAATCATAACGGCTCCTAATGCCCATCTTCTTCTAACAGTAACGCCTTTTCGAAATAAGAGTACAAAAGAAGCCATGACTAAAGAAATAGTTAACAAAGGATCGGCCACAAACAATACATCACAAGCAACCCTTGTGTGACTAAAGGGTTCAAACCAACCTGTTCCATATACGTTCATGACATCAATCAACACATGAATTGCCATTTGAATGCTAAAGAAAATCAGCCAATCTTTTAAAATAATCCGGTTGGACCGGTTCCAGCCGCTTGCTAAAAAAGATAACAAAGGAGTAAGCAATACAATAAACAAAAAGGAATGTGTAAATCCTCTATGTGCTAATAAGTCTTGAGCAGGAGAACTCCACAAGCTTGCTATAAAATCAATATCTGGCAGAGATTGAGCAGCAGCCCCCCAAAGCATAGCCTTTCTGCCCATTTTTTTTCCGGCTAATAACTCCCCTACACAAGCGCCCAGTACAATATGTGTTAATGAATCCATACACTACTGTTAGTTTACATCAACATCTGCTACCACTGTAACAGATCTAAATTCTTTTTGGCTATGCAGCAAGGCAATTTTATCAGCAAGTTCCAATTTGCATTGTGTTAATAACGTAGCATTCCTGGGCAGTTTTAACAAAAGTTCGATCCGATATTGATTTCGCACACGAAGTACTACAGAAGGAGCAGGCCCCGTAATATACTTTCCGTAAGAAGATGACAGCATTGTTACAAATTGTTTTGCAGCACTAACGGCCACCTGATGAACGGAGTGGCGAAAGCTTAATTGAATTAAGCGGCTGAAAGGAGGGTAATTAAACTCTTTTCTTTTGGGTAATTCACTCTCAAAAAAGGATACATAGTCATGATCGATTACCTGCTGTATTACAGGATGTTTAGTTTGCGAAGTTTGTACCATCACAATGCCAGTGGCTTCCCGCCGCCCTGCTCGTCCACTAACCTGCTCCATCAATTGAAAGGCCCTTTCATGTACTCTAAAATCAGCAAATTGCAACAGTCCGTCTGCATCCAGTATGCCCACCAAATCTACCTTATCAACATCCAGGCCTTTTACTACCATTTGAGTGCCTATCAAAATATCAATTTGCCCTTGCTCAAACTGCTGCACTAATTGATCATGCGCCAGTTTTCCTCGTACGGCATCTACATCCATACGAGCCACGTGCGCGGAAGGATATAATTCTTGCAACCGCTCTTCAATTAATTCCGTACCGAAACTACGTTGCATAAACTTATCGCTACCGCAGGCAGCACAGCGATGTACCGGAGCATAGCTTGAACCACAATAGTGACAAAGCAGTCGATGAGTTTGCTTATGATAAGTAAGTGAAACATCACAATGCTTACAATGAGGAATCCATTTACAAACACCACATAATTGATAAGGAGAGTAACCTCTTCTATTTTGAAATAAAATAACCTGACTTCCTTTATCTAACACTTGTTGTATCCCTTCTCGCAAAGCGGGACTTAATAAGGTTTGCTCTTTGTCTTTAGTAGCAACAGCCCTCATATCAATCACTTTCAACGGAGGAATAGCCAAGTCGCCAAATCGCTGCGAAAGAATGACCAGTCCATATTTTCCAGTTTTTGCATGATAGTAGGTTTCCACCGAAGGCGTAGCACTTCCAAGTAAGGTATTCGCGCCAAAAATAGAAGCTAAAAAAATGGCGGCATCACGTCCATGATACCGTGGGGCGGGCTCTTGCTGTTTAAAAGAAGAGTCATGTTCTTCATCACAAATAACCAACCCCAGCTGCTGAAAAGGAAGAAAAATAGCAGAGCGTGGCCCAATTATTATTGAAATTTCTCCCTCCTTCACTTTGTTCCAAATCTCTATTCGTTCATTCGGAGAAAATTTAGAATGATACACGCCGACGTATCCCCCAAAATGTTTTTGTAGCCTTCTTATTAACTGTGAAGTGAGCGCTATCTCTGGCAGCAAGTAAAGTACCTGTTGCTTAGCTTCCAAGGCGTCCGCAATCAGTTTTATATAGACATTGGTTTTACCACTGGAAGTAACCCCATGCAAAAGACAAACTTTTTTTTGGGAGAATTGCTTGGCGATGTCCTCGTACGCCTTTTGCTGCGCTTTAGTCAACACAAAGTCAATATTGCATTGCGGTGGTATGGAAGGCAATCGACCTACCGCCCGTTTTTCAGCAAGCAGTATCCCTTTATCTTTTAATCCTTTTAATTGAGCCGCGCTTGCGCCAGATTTTTTCAGGAGCGCTGACTGAGTAACCGCTCCTTCTATTTGAGACAAATGCAAATAAGCCAATAACAACTCCATTTGCTTAGGAGCCTTGGTCCAACCATTCAACAAATTTGCCAGTTTCTCCTCTTGCTGAAACTCCGGAGCTAATTGAATATAATTTTCCAAACGGGGCTTATACCCTTCTTTTAATGTTTCCTTTAAGAGACAAACTTTTTTAAAAAGTAATTGTTGAATAACAGAATAAACACTTTTTTGTTCCAGGATGGCCTGCACTTCTGGCAATCTGAGTTCTTTCTTTAACAATAAGGCTTCTGCAACAAGGTATTCTTCTTCATCCAAAGCAGAGAAGTCATCTCCGTATTCTTCTTCATATTGAAGGATTGTTTCACTAGACAAGCGAAAATAAGAGGGCAATGCGGCGGCCATCACCTCCCCTTCAGAACACATGTAATAATCAGCAATCCATTCCCATAGTTGAAGTTGTTCTAAAGAAAGCACAGGGGTAGGATCTAATACTTGTAAAATATCTTTCACAGTAATCGACTCTTTCAGCTCTGTAAAAAGTCTTTTTACAATTCCCGTGTACTTTTTCTTTTTTCCCAAATTGACCTCTACCCTGCAACCCGGCTGAAGTCCCTCTTGCAAATAGTCAGGTACCGACCAAGTGTAGGTCTGAGGTAACGCCGCAGGTATGATAACCTCGGCATAGAGAGAAGAAGTAGAAAAAAGCCCTGACATATAGCCACTAAATTACCGATAAAACCTGGCCTTTTCAGCCTAACTGCTGTACCCAGGGGGCGTTATATTCAATTAGTTTTCTCGACATCAAGTCAAAAACTTTTTGTTTTAATGCAGGTAATTCTTCTAGCGTATATCCGCTCACTTGGATCTCCTCCAGAAACACCGCCCTACTTTGACCCGGAGTTAGCGAAACGGGATGACTATAATGCATACGACTGAAACCATCCAAAAAAATGACAGGCTTGATGGGGGTATTGGTTTCAATAGCAATACGAAATGCGCCGTCGTAAAAAGATTTTAAGGGATTAGTCCCCATATTAAAGGTGCCTTCCGGAAAAACAAAAACTGAAATCTTTTTTCGAAGCAAGGCCTTTAATCTGAGCACACTGGCCGCTCTATTTTTGGGATCGGATCTGTCTACTGTCACTATTGCATTTCTGTAAATGAAGCCAAAAATGGGTAAACGAGAAATCTCAATCTTCCCCAGTGGACGAAAATGTTGCCGAATGGTTTTTACCAAAATAACAGCGTCAAAATAAGAGATGTGGTTAGCTACAAATATGTACGGTTTTTGTGGATCATGCTTTACTTCGTACGTATTCCTGTGATGCATAAAAACTAACGGCATCCAACAGTCTGCCCAAAACATACAAATACGCATCATCCAGTTTCCTCCCTTTAGCGGACCGGCTATTGCAGCCAGTAAAAAAAAGGGCAATAGGAAAAACATAAGTAAACAAAAAACTAGAAGTGCATAAAAGTTGTATATCCAAGAAAAAGGGGTGTACCAACGCATACAATTGACTATCCGATAAAATTAATGGAATGAGGCTGTTTTACAAGGAAGACTTAATTTTGGCGCCATGTCGGAACTAAGATCTGTCGCGTTTCACACCTTAGGTTGTAAGCTGAACTATTCAGAAACTTCTTCCCTGTCTCGACTTTTAGAGCAGGAAGGATTTGAAAAAAGAGAATTCGAGCAGCCGGCAGACGTCTATGTAATCAATACCTGCTCAGTTACCGACAATGCAGATAAAGAGTGCCGACAACTAGTTCGTAGAATCCAACGACGTTCTCCCGATAGCTTTGTTGTAATTACAGGCTGTTATGCCCAATTGAAACCGACCGAAATTGCCAATATCCCAGGAGTAAGCCTGGTGTTGGGGGCCGCAGAAAAATTCAACTTAGCGTCTCACCTCAAAGAACTCACCAAGGGAGATACCGCCAAGATCTGCAGCTGTGACATAGAAGAGGTGAATATATTTCACAGTTCATGGTCTGTAAATGAAAGAACCCGTACCTTTCTAAAAGTACAGGACGGATGTGACTATAACTGTTCTTTCTGTACCATTCCAATGGCCCGTGGGAAAAGCCGCAGTGACAGCTTAGAAAATGTGGTGAAAAATGCACAAGAAATTGCCAAGGCTGGGGTAAAAGAAATAGTACTTACCGGTGTCAATTTGGGAGATTTCCAAGACGACACCAACAACTTCTTTCAACTTATACAAGCCCTGGATAAAGTAGAGGGTATTCTGCGCTATCGTATTTCATCCATTGAGCCGAATTTGTTAACGGAAGACATAATTGACTTTGTCTCCAATAGTCAAAAGTTTATGCCGCATTTTCATATCCCCTTGCAAAGCGGCAGCAACAAGATTTTGGGACTCATGCGACGTAGATACAAACGCGAACTTTATGCACAACGAGTAAACTGGATTAAGTCCCGAATGCCTGCTGCCGCGATAGGCGTGGATGTGATTGTAGGCTTTCCAGGAGAAACCAATCAGGAATTTAAAGAGACGTTTGACTTTCTTCATGAACTAGATGTTTCCTATTTACACGTGTTCACTTATTCAGAAAGAGACAATACACATGCCCTAAGCTTACCAGGAGTAGTTTCCCCGTCTATTAGACAGGATAGAAATAAACAACTGCGTAATCTCTCCTTTATGAAAATGCAGTATTTCTCCCAACAACATGAAGGTACCTCACGCCAGGTTCTTTTTGAAAAAGCACCTAAAGCTAATTTGATGGAGGGCTACACTGATAATTATATCAGGGTACAAACACCTTACCGAAGTGAGTGGGTGAATACTCTTGTTGACTGGAGCTTATAAAATTTTAAATTAACTTTATTCATTCTATTTGGAATGTTAGCTCAGTTGGTTTAGAGCATCACGTCGACAACGTGAGGGTCACTGGTTCGAGTCCAGTACATTCCACTTCAAATTTTAACTCCCAGTCATGAAAAAAACACAAAGCTTTTTGTTGGCTTTACTTTTATCAGCCACTACATTACTGAATGCGCAGTCTTCGGAGCCTTTTGTTGGCGCTAAAACTATTACCATTCAAACACGTCAGTCCGGCGGCTCTGCTTATAATTCTTGGGCAAGACATTTGGAGAAAGAAGGCATTCGCCCTGACCGCAACGATCCAATTCAGTTTATGGCAAATAGCCTCCCCGTTTTGCTAAAAAAGCAAAACTGTGAATTCGTTGTCAATACTAAGGTGACTGATTTTGGAGATATTCGAATTAACATTCAATGGCGCTACTTAAAGGCTGACACTACAAAAGGACAAACCACTGAATTCAGAGCTTGGGAATATGAAGAAGGTAAAAAGTCAATATCCCAAACTATTTACAATGAAATTTGGAGAGTGGTTGAAACCTATGGAGTTACTTTGATTCGATACAGCCGGTAAGCCTTGACAGACATCCAGAAATTAAAAAGGGTTACAAATTAGTAACCCTTTGATTTTCAGTGTGGGAGCTGACGGGTTCGAACCGCCGACCCTCTGCTTGTAAGGCAGATGCTCTAAACCAGCTGAGCTAAGCTCCCATTTGGGGACGGCAAAGATAAGGGGCAAACTGATTTGAACAAAGGTTTTATATAGTTTTATGGGCTCTTATGCAATAATTTTGAACCATGAAGGCTTACCAGGGAGAAAATGAATTCCAATCTGAAAACCAGGAAGACCTGCTCACAGCCACGCATGATCCATGCCAGCTAATTGTTTGGAATGACGAGGTAAATACCTTTGAGTGGGTAATTACCACACTCATGGAGATTTGTGGTCATTCCCATGAACAGGCGGAACAATGCGCTTATATCATCCATTTTAAAGGTAAGTACGCGGTAAAACAGGGAGACTTTGACCAGTTAAAGGCTATGTGTGAGGCCATCACTAACAGAGGCATTAATGCCACCGTTGAAATTTCAGCCAGCTAAACTCAGAATCGGGTTTCCAAATAATGTGGGAGCATGGAACGCCAGGTTTTCCAATCATGCGACCAATCTTCGCCCCAATTGTCAAATTCATACTGAATCCCTTTGTCGTATAATATTTTTGCAAAACGGCCACTACTGGAAGGATCCTCATAATTCCCGCTACCCGTGAGGATATGAATATGCTGACTTTTACGAATCTGTTCTAGTAAAGAATGATCTTGCAGCTGCGGCATATAATGCATAGGACTGTTGAAATAGACATCCTCATCATAGTAACCTTTGGAATACTCCGTTAGGTCATACACTCCACTCATGGCCATTACCCCAGTTAAAAGATCAGGTCTTTTTAAAAAAAGATTCATACTATGCAACGCGCCAAAAGAAGCCCCACCAATAATAATGGGAGTTTCCGGGCTGGTAGCAGACTTTATAAAAGGGATCACCTCGTTGAACACATACTCATTCCATTGTTGATGTCTGACCACTTGTTGCCTACCAGGCAAAGAAAGATTCATCCAACTCTCCTGATTGATGCTATCAATGGAAAATACCTTCACCTTACCACTATTGATAAACCAGGCTATAGAGTCTAGCAACTGAAACCGTTCGTATTCCAAATAATCAGCGGCCGCGGTGGGTACCAATAAAAGCGCAAATCCATAATGTCCATAAGTAGCAATAGGCATCTCTTTTTGTAGCGAAGGACTATACCAGGAGTTGATGAAGCGTTTCATGGGACCTTTTATGGAAGTTACAAAATTCATCACTTATCAGCCCGTTTCAGCATATGGAAGTACCCTCAAAAGCAGGTATTTTTGTGCCCCATGGAACTAAGTAAAAATTTCGAGCACGGAGTTGCAGAAAAAAAATGGTACCAGCATTGGCTGGATAAACAATATTTCCACTCAACGCCAGACCATCGCGAACCTTATACGGTAGTAATTCCCCCACCCAACGTTACAGGGGTATTGCATATGGGACATTGCCTTAACAATACCATTCAGGATGTTTTAGTGAGAAGGGCCCGCATGATGGGTAAGAATGCCTGCTGGGTGCCTGGCACTGACCATGCTTCCATTGCCACTGAGGCAAAAGTGGTTCAGCTACTTCGTGAAAAGGGTATTGCAAAATCCTCTTTAAGCAGAGAAGACTTCCTGAAACATGCGTGGGAATGGAAAGACAAATATGGTGGCATCATTTTGGAACAGTTGAAAAAAATGGGATGCAGTTTGGATTGGGAACGTACCCATTTTACCATGGATAAGGAGTATTATCAATCGGTGATTCGGGTTTTCATCGATCTATATAACAAGGGTCATATCTATCGTGGTAAGCGAATGATTAATTGGGATCCACGTGCTAAAACTGCTTTAAGTGACGAAGAGGTGATTCGTAAGCAAACACAACAAAAACTTTATCATCTTCGCTACACTATTGAGAGTAATAAAGATGAACATATCATCATTGCTACGGTAAGACCTGAGACCATTATGGGAGATACTGCTATTTGTGTTCACCCCGATGATGAACGATACAAGCATCTGCATGGACGTTTTGCTTTTGTTCCTTTGATAGGAAGAAAAATTCCCATAATAACAGACGAATATGTGAGTATGGATTTTGGTACCGGCGCGTTGAAAGTAACTCCTGCACACGACACCAACGACTACCAGCTGGGACAAAAACATAGCTTAGAAGTGGTGGATGTATTCAATGATGATGGTACGCTCAGCAAGGAGGCGCAAATTCACATTGGGCTAGACCGTTTTGAAGCGAGAAAGGTAATTGCGAAAGAATTGGAAGAAAAAGGATTCTTGGTAAAAACAGAAGAATACACCAGTGAAGTTGGCTATAGTGAAAGAACAGATGTAGTGGTAGAGCCACGCTTGTCACTGCAATGGTGGGTGGACATGAAAAAGATCAGCGGTCCGGCACTTAAGGCAGTGATGGATGAGGAAGTTCGCTTCTACCCTTCCAAGTTTAAGAATCTCTATCGCCATTGGATGGAGAATATCAAGGACTGGTGTATTTCTCGTCAATTATGGTGGGGGCATCAAATACCTGCATGGTATGATGAGCAAGGGCGCATGGTAGTGGCGGAGAGTCTGGAAGAAGCAAAAGAGAAATTTCATCAAGAGTTTGGCGAATCGAACGCATCTCTCAAGCAAGATGAAGATTGTCTGGACACCTGGTTCTCGTCTTGGCTTTGGCCCTTTGAAGTGTTTGGAGGCTACAGTAATCCCGGCAATGCGGAGGTGAAGTATTACTACCCTACCAATACCTTAGTTACGGCTCCTGAGATCATTTTCTTCTGGGTGGCGCGCATGATCATGGCAGGGTATGAATACCAAGGCAAGGCTCCGTTCCGTGAGGTGTACTTTACCGGAATTGTTCGTGATAAGCAGGGTAGAAAGATGAGCAAGAGCCTGGGGAATTCTCCCGACTTACTGGGACTTATTGATCAATACGGCGCTGATGCCGTACGTTTTGGGATTATGATTTCCTCTCCAGCTGGCAATGATTTGCTGTGGGATGAAAGTAGTAATGAACAGGGACTTCATTTCAATAATAAACTGTGGAATGCGCTTCGCCTTATCAAAGGTTGGGAAGCCCGTGTGAGTGAAGATTCCAATATTGTAGTTCCAACATTGGCTATCGAGTGGATGGAAAGTCGCTTAGCAGAAGTAAGAGCAGAACTCGACACACAATTCAGTGAATTCCGCCTCAGCGAAGCCTTAAAAACAATCTATTCTCTGATATGGGACGATTATTGTAGTTGGTACCTAGAGTGGGCTAAGCCAGGCTTTGAACAGCCAGTACATAAAGCTACCTATGAAAAAACCGTAGACATTTATGAAAAGCTATTGCAACTATTACATCCCTTTATGCCATTTATCACCGA
>JBMSWW010000028.1:0-12177 GCA_049425065.1 Chitinophagaceae bacterium | reverse complement strand
GTCCACATACGACTATACAACAAATGCCCTACGGCGTGCTCTGTACCGCCAATGTATAAATCCACCTGATTCCAGTAGTCAGATTTTGTTCGGTCACAAAAAGTTTCAGCATTCCCCGGATCCATAAAACGGAGAAAATACCAAGAAGACCCGGCATAGCCAGGCATGGTATTGGTCTCTAACTTTTGTTCCATCCATTCTGGAATATTGGCCAAAGGACCCTGGCCATCCGGACCTGGCTTGTAGGAATCCACTTTCGGTAATTCTAACGGCAATTGGTTCTCCGATAACGGGTAAGCCGACTCGCCTTCCCAGGTTATCGGGAAGGGTTCTCCCCAGTAGCGCTGGCGGCTGAAGGCCGCGTCCCGCATTTTAAAATTGACTTTTCGGGTGCCGATCCCCTTCTCTTCGATGGCTTTGATGGCTACCTCAATGGCATCCTTCATCAGCAGTCCATTCAGAAATCCTGAATTTTCTAGCACGGCGTCTTTAGACGGGTTGGCCTCCTGCCCGTTATAGGCTGCCCCGATAATGTTGGTGATAGGAATACCAAAATGAGTCGCAAATTTATGATCCCGTTCATCCCCACAAGGAACCCCCATAATGGCGCCGGTTCCATAACTTGCCAAGACATACTCTGACAGCCAGATCGGTACTTTACGACCGGCCTCAAATGGGTGCTCCGCATAGGCCCCCGTAAAAACTCCTGAAATCTTCTTCTCCGTCATTCTTTCCCGCTCACTCCGACTCTTCACCCAACTTATATATTCTTCAACAGCTTTATGCTGATCGGCCGAAGTAATTTCAAGTGCCAGCTCATGTTCCGGAGCCAAGACCATAAAGTCCACCCCAAAAATAGTATCCGGACGTGTGGTGTACACTTTAAGGGCATGCTCTGTGCCTGAAATGATGAAATCAATCTCTGCCCCACTGGATTTTCCGATCCAATTTGTCTGCATTTCCTTCATGGCATCGCTGAACTCTACCTTTTCCAGTCCTTCTAATAATCGGTCGGCATAAGCCGTGATGCGGAGGTACCACTGACGTAGTCTCTTTTTTTCTACTGGGTAACCGCCTCGCTCACTCACTCCGTTCACCACCTCATCGTTGGCCAGCACCGTCCCAAGCCCCTCGCACCAGTTCACTTCTCCGTAGCCGCAATAGGCTAAACGATAGTTCATCAGCACCTCAAGCTTTCTCTTCTCATCGAATGCAGCCCAGTCAGCCGCACTAAATTGTAAGGAAGGCTCACCTGGACAAGGGTGGTTCGTATTCCCCTCCTTTTCAAAAGCAGTCTCTAAATTTTTAATAGGCTCTGCTTTATTTGAATGCGTATTATAAAAAGCCCCGAACAATTGTAAAAAAATCCATTGTGTCCATTTATAATAAGAGGCATCACTAGTACGAACCTCTCGGTCCCAATCATAACAAAAACCAATATTATCCAGCTGCGATTTAAACGTGGCAATATTGCGCTCAGTGGTTACCGCAGGATGTTGTCCTGTATCCAATGCATATTGTTCTGCAGGCAAACCAAAACTGTCAAAGCCCATAGGATGCAATACGTTAAAACCTTTTAACTTTTTATAACGACTGTAAATGTCTGAAGCAATATATCCCAGCGGATGTCCCACATGCAAACCTGCTCCACTTGGATAAGGAAACATATCCAACACATAACACTTGGGGCGAGAAAAATCTTCTGTCACTTTGTAAACTTTGTTTGCTGACCAAAGTGCTCGCCATTTCTTTTCTATACTTCGAAAATCGTACTCCATAAGGGTACCAAAAATACGGTTTGTAGCGTTAAACTTTTATATTTGTCCCTATGGCACAACCAGGAAAAGCATCCATCAAAAGAGGTAAGCCCTCCTATTTTATGTCGATTCTCGGGGTTACCCTGGTGTTATTGCTTTTAGGCATCATCGGATGGCTCGTAATCAATGCCAACAAGCTTGGCGATTATTTTAAAGAGAGTGTGGAGGTGCGTGCAGAGCTACGTGGAGATTTAAACCGCAAAGACAGTGCAGCCCTCTTTAACTATATTGCTGCTCAGCCCTACGTGAAGTCTATTGAGTTCGTCAACAAAGAAAAGGCCCGCGAAATTTTCATGGCAGATGGCAACAAATCATGGGACGGTATTTTAGAAGCTAACCCCCTTCCCAATAGCATCAACTTCAAGATGAAGCAGGAGTACATGAATGCCGACTCGTTAAAGAAGATTCAAGCTGACCTGCAAAAACAAACCTATGTTAGCGAAGTAGCTTACCCCAAAGCGTTAGTAGATAATTTAAATCGTAATATTCGTAAGATCAGTATCATCTTGTTGAGCATTGCTGTGTTGTTGTCCGCAGTGGTAATTGCATTGATTGACAATACTATTCGCCTAGCTATGTTCAGCAATCGTTTTCTGATCAAAACCATGCAGATGGTGGGCGCCACGCGTTGGTTTATCGCCTGGCCCATGAATAAGAAAGCAATTATGAATGGAGCTGCCAGTGGCATTATCGCCTCTTTAGCCGTGTTTGCCTTTGTGATGGTAGCAGAGGGCATACTCCCTGAGCTAAAAGCAATACATGACACTACCAGTCTTTCGTTACTATTCACTAGCTTGATTTTATTAGGCATTGGCATCACCTTGTTAAGTACACACCGAAGTGTGATCAAGTATCTCAAAATGAAATTAGACGACCTTTATTGATTAATAAATTATTGACGCATGAGTAACACAAATGAAGCTTTATTCACCAAAAAAAATTACTGGTGGATGCTGGGAGGGATTGTATTGATTGCCGTGGGCATGTTCTTAATGTCAGGAGGACAGAGTAATACAGATCCAGCTGTGTTCAATAAGGAAGCTGTGTACAGCCCCCTACGCATTACCGTTGCGCCTATTTTAATTTTAGCAGGACTGGTAGTGGAGGTCATCGCGATCTTCAAAAAATAATCATGAGCATTGTAGAGGCTGTTATCATTGCCATTGTAGAGGGGCTTACTGAATTTTTGCCTATTTCTTCTACAGGACACATGATCATTGCTGGGAAATTTCTCGGGGTACCAGATAATGATTTTACCAAGTTATTTACGGTAGGTATTCAACTGGGTGCTATTCTGGCCGTAGTGGTTTTATATTGGAAAAGATTTTTTACGCCAGCAGGTGGGCGTCAACACCGCTGGTTTTTTTATGCCAAATTATTAGTAGCGGTAACTCCCGCCTTAGTACTCGGCTTTTTATTATCAGACTGGATCGACGCTCTTTTAGAAAGTACTCTCACCGTTGCCATTACCATGGTAGCGGGAGGTTGCGTGCTTCTCTTTATTGATAGAGCATTCACAGGTGCTAACATAGATCAGGAAGAACATGTCAGTTTTAAAAATGCCTTTTTAATTGGTTGCTGGCAGTGTATCGCTATGATTCCAGGAGTGAGTAGAAGTGCAGCAAGTATTATCGGCGGTATGCAACAAAAGCTGAGTCGGAAAATGGCCGCAGAATTTTCTTTTTTCTTGGCGGTTCCCACTATGGCTGCTGCCACTGGTTATAAATTATTGAAGGGCTATGCATCCATCACCCCGGGAGACTTGAAAATTTTTGCTATCGGCAATTTAGTAGCCTTTGTGGTAGCAATTTTGGCTATTAAATTCTTTATTACTTTTTTACAACGTAATGGATTCCGGCTATTTGCATACTACCGAATAGTGGCTGGAATCGTTTTACTGGTGATGCTAGCCACTGGCTATCTCAAAGGTTAATTCCCTATATTTAGTAACTAAAACCAACCAATGCAGACTGCCCCTAAAAAAGTAGTCAATGCCTGGGCTATGTATGACTGGGCAAACTCTGCTTACAACCTCGTAATTACGTCCACCATCTTTCCTGCCTACTTTGAAGCAATTGCTGTTGACGATAGAGCCGTGTCCAGAACTGCAGTAACCTTATTTGGAAGAACCTTCGAAAATTCTGCCTTGTACAATTACACCATTGCAATTGCATTGCTCATTGTTGCCTTTTTATCTCCGCTCCTCTCGGCCATAGCTGATTTTAAAGGAAATAAAAAAGCCTTTATGCGCTTTTTTCTAACCCTTGGAAGCCTTGGCTGCTCTGGCATGTTCTTTTTTGAGAGACATACCTTAGCATGGGGACTTCTTTGCATGATACTAGCTTGTATAGGTTTTTGGGCAAGCTGGGTCTATTACAACTCTTTTTTACCTGAGATTGCAGCACCAGAAGATCGTGATCGCATCAGCGCCAAAGGATACGCCTACGGTTATGTAGGATCGGTATTACTTCAACTCATTTGTTTTGTTTTTGTTTTTATGCCCTCGTTGGTAGGCGGTAATGACAATACGACCATACAATTCAGAATCTGCTTTTTATTGGTTGGAATTTGGTGGTTTGGATTTGGCACGTATTCATTGAATAAAATGCCCAAGTCAACACCTGCAGGACAGGGCGATCTTAAACACCACATACTTACCAAAGGATACAAGGAATTAAAAGCAGTTTGGCATCAATTGAAAGATCAACATAAGCTGCGTAGATTTTTGAGCGCCTTCTTTTGCTATAACATGGGTGTACAAACTGTAATGCTAGTGGCTGCTATTTATGGAAAGAGTGAATTACAAATACCCACTACTAATCTAATTGGCGCTATTCTTATCATTCAATTGATAGCTATACCTGGGGCCTATACTATCGCGTGGATTTCATCAAAAATCAACAATGTAAATACCCTTTTACTCTTGGTAGCCTTGTGGTGTGTGGGCTGTGTAATTGGCTACCTTCTTCCAGTAGGCGGTATCAATGAATTTTACGGACTGGCCGCTTTTGTGGGCTTTATGATGGGCGGTATTCAATCACTCAGTCGCTCCACGTATTCTAAATTAATGCCAGTAACAAAAGATACTGCCTCGTATTTCAGCTTCTACGATGTAACGGAAAAAATTGCCACCGTTATAGGTATGTTTGGATTTGGATATATTACAGAATTAACAGGATCACAACGTAGTTCTGTATTAGCCCTAATGATTTTCTTTGTGCTTGGATTTTTTCTGTTGATCTTTATGAAAGCAGAAAAACGAGATTCCTATGCAGCTGTATAGTATCAACACCGGTTATTTTAAATTAGACGGCGGCGCCATGTTCGGTGTAGTGCCTAAAAGTATCTGGAACAAAGTAAATCCGGCCGATGAAAATAATCTTTGCTCCTGGGCCTTACGATGCTTGCTGATTGAAGATGACGATCGGCTGATTTTGATTGACAATGGAAATGGTGACAAACAAGATCCTAAATTTTTCAGTCATTATCATTTACATGGAGACGATACGTTGGATACATCATTAGCTAAATATGGTTTTCATCGAGACGATATTACAGATATCATTCTCACTCACTTACACTTTGATCATTGCGGAGGCACTATTCGCAAAGAGGGTGACAAGCTGGTTCCTAATTTTAAAAATGCTAAAGTTTGGTGCAACCAAGAACATTGGGATTGGGCGGTACATCCCAATGAACGAGAGAAAGCCTCTTTCTTAAAAGAGAATATTTTACCAATTCAAGAAAACGGTCAACTCAACTTAATACAACTTCCAGCTCGTAAGGAACCTGTAGAAAAATTAGCAGAAGTACCCTTCTCCTCTCAAATATCCTTGCGAATTGCAGATGGACATACCAGAGGAATGATGCTTCCACAAATACAATACAAAGACAAAACTATTGTATTCATGGCCGATCTCCTACCCTCACAGGGACATATTCCGCTGCCCTATGTAATGGGCTACGACATGTTTCCGCTTACAACACTACAAGAGAAAAAAGCATTCCTAGAAGAAGCCTATAACAAAAATTACGTGTTATTTTTTGAACATGATCCACTAATTGAATGTTGCACGCTGAAATGTACTGAAAAAGGAATTCGTACTGATCGAACATTTAAGTTAGAGGAACTAGGATAACCGTTAACGAATGCTAACTAGTGAAGTCAACGGGTATCGAATATTGGAGTAACTCATCATATCCACCTTTACCTTGCCCACTGTAATGGGGCTTTCGATACGCACGGGAATATGATTCGCATCATCCGTTACCCAAACAGTCATTTTTTCACCGCCTTCAAAAATAGTACCCTTTACTAAAAGCGGTTTAAACTTAATAGCCCGAAAGGTACCGTAGCGAGTTTTGATGGTCTCTTTTCCCAAGTAGCGGATATACATATTATACACTTCATGATCCAGAAACATGGTAAAGGGAATGCGATCATTTACTTTATACCGACTGTAATCAATATTTCGGGCATAATAAATAGCACTCAACACGTCTTGCACACAAGAAGGCACTTTGAAATCTCCCTTTGTAGTTGTAGCTATATTGCTCGCCTTATTAAAATCATAGTGCTGATAGATCTTATAGCCTCCTTCATCAACATTTCGAATAAAACGAAGCGGCTGCATAGTAGTAGTATCAATAAAACTTTCATAGGTATCTCTCACCCGATATATCCAATCGTAAGAAGGATGAGTAGTACCCGTTCCAGTAACATGGAAAACAGGTTTTCCATTCAATTGCTCCAACTTGGTACTGAAGATGGCAGTACCTGCATTGATGTACAATCCTATTACAGAGTAGTAAACAGTATAAGTGATCTTTTCTTGGTTACGGAAAGAAGTATTTCGAGCACCACAAAAATTATCGGGTAATGAATCAGGCACATTTTGTACCCAACCGGTAAAATCTGCAAAGACCAACAAGCCCAATAAGAGAAGACTAATTTTTTTCATGCTGCCTTGCATATAATTTACCAATTCCTAACAAGAGTAAAGCTCCTACCACTGCGGGAAGAATTAAATTCACTAACCAAATAGTAAGCGTCGCCAATAAAATACCTGTTTTATTTACACTAAATAAACCCACAATCCAAAGACTTACCAACCCCCTTATTCCCAATTCGGCTATAGCGAAGTTAGGTACGATAGACAGTAACAAAAAGCAAAAACCTACGGCAGCTATCAAATCGAGGGGAGACAAGCAAACGTTAAATAAGGTAAATGCACAAGCGTACTGCAGTAAGAAAACAAGATAGCGCAAGGTAGAAAATAGCAGGAGTCTTCTCAAATGGGGTCTTGTAAAATAGGTAAGCCCCTCCGTCCACGTTGAAATCCATTTTATGGGAACCTTAGCAGCTAGATATGATGACAGACTACCCACTTTAAAAAAGATAAATGAGAATAGTGTCAACAGCAAAGCGATGCCAACACCAAAAAAAACAAAGGGAGTCCCAGAAAATAGTTGAAGAGAGTCAAGCTGGGGGAGCAGATACAAATAAGAGAGAAACCCTGCAAATACCGTCACCAACAACTGACTAAGGCTGGCCACCACCGTAATCGGAATCGCCTTGAATCGTTTTGTTTGTTCTAAATAAAGCATTCGCCCTAAATACTCCCCCACTCGGTAAGGCAGACTCACAGAAAAAGAAATTCCGGAAAAAGTCGCTTTAAAAGCAGTAAAAAAAGAAACAGGCTCCAACACACTGATCGCTAGTTTCCATTTGAATGCCTCCAAAGACCAGTTCGCAATCATGAGAATCAAGAGCATTATAAGCAAAAAGATTCCCTTTGCAGAAGTAGCGCCGGAAATTGCAGACTGTAGCCCCTCCACTAACAACGGTAATCGCTGCTGCGATAGTAATTCTTCTGCAATAGCCCAAAGCAACACTACTAATAAGAGTGGCGCCAAGAGGTAACGTAGAAAATTTTTGCTTATTCGGGGTAGCTTCATTAACGTTGTAAAAATACAGGCCGTCTTGCAAAAGAAATCGAAAATAATCCTGGGCATCGATCCGGGAACCGTGATCATGGGCTATGGCTTATTGCAAGTACAAGGCAAAGAGATAAGTCTTTTAGATTTAGGGGTTTTAAAACCGGGTGGCATTAAAGACAACTACAAGCGACTTCAACTTATTTTTAACACTGTAAGCGGTCTTATTACCCAATATAAACCCAGTGATTTTGCTATTGAAGCCCCCTTCTTTGGCAAGAATGTACAGAGTATGCTTAAGCTGGGAAGGGCACAAGGCGTAGCCATTGCAGCTGCCATGAGACATGGATTAGAAGTAACGGAATATTCTCCTAAGAAAGTAAAACAAGCCGTCACAGGCAATGGGAATGCCAGCAAAGAGCAAGTACTAAAAATGTTACAGAAACTTTTGTCTTTCAAAGAAAGTACAAAGTACTATGACGCCACGGATGCCCTGGCGGTGGCTCTTTGTCATCATTATGAAAGCAATCATCCTCTACTATCAGCTACTAAGGGGGTAAAGGGATGGGATGATTTTATTGCCAAAAACCCAAGCAGAATCGTTCGAAACTAACTCTTATAAATTAGCAAGGATTTTTTCCTGCACTCGTTTTAATTGTTCGTCAGTAGCTTTTTCTTTTCCAGGCTGCGCGAAATTCAAATCATTGGCAGTGTTGATCGGAATCAGATGCATGTGTGCATGTGGCACTTCTAATCCAATTACAGAGATTCCACATCGATTACAGGGAAAACTTTTTTCGATGGCTTTGGCAATAGGTTGCGCGAATAATAACATCTCCTGCAAGTAATCAACAGGAAGGTCAAACAAATTATCTATCTCAACTTTTGGCACTACTAATACATGACCCTCGCGCAACGGGAAAATATCCAGAAAAGCGAAGAATTTTTTATTCTCAGCAATTTTATAAGAAGGTATTTCCCCGTTGATAATTCGCGAAAAAATAGTCATCGTAAAAGTTTATCCAGCAGTGATAGAATCAATACGAAAATTCAAAACACCTGCAGGGGCTTGCACCTCGGCTACTTCACCTACTTTTTTTCCTAGTATCCCTTTCCCAATGGGAGAAGTAACTGATATTTTACCCGCTTTCAAGTCAGCCTCGTTCTCACTAACAATTTTATAAACCACTTGTTTATTAGTCTTTATATTTGTGATGGCTACTTTGGTTAAAATCGAGACTTTACTGGTGTCGATCGCAGATTCATCTAATACTCTTACATTCGCCAAGGCTCCTTCCAACGCAGCAATACGCGCTTCCAAAATGCCTTGTGCCTCTTTAGCCGCATCATATTCTGCATTTTCTTTCAAGTCTCCTTTTTCACGAGCCTCTGCAATAGCACGACTAGCAGCAGGACGATCTACTGCTTTCATACGTTGCAGATCTGCCCTCATTTGATCTAAGGTTTCCTGGGTTACATACTGAATAGTACTCATAGCCTGTTGTGTTCGTTATAAAAAAAATAGCAACGCCTCAGCATAAACTGAAGCGTTGCATTAAGATGCAAATATAAAAAATATTCTTTTAAGACTCCAAGCCCAGCTTTTTCAGCAATACCGTGCTCATACGGAGAAAAGATTCCTGACTATAGCCCGCTATATGAGGCGTTAATAATACGCGGGGATTTAAACGGAGATTATTGAACCACTCTTTCTCTAACGCAGTATAAGTATTTAACTTTTCATTAGGAAGTACATCTAGCGCCGCCCCACTAATATACCCATTTTCTAGGGCTTCTAGTAAGGCAGGAATGTCCACCACCTTCCCTCGGGAAGTATTTATGAGTATAGGGGATTTCTTCAACCCTTGGAAAAAGCTTTGATTAGCCAACTCGAGCGTAAGCTCCGTTTGGGGAAGGTGAAAACTTATAATATCGGCCTCTGCTTTGATTTGCGCTATCTCAGCCGCAAAGACGTAGGGTTGTGCAAAATCTTTTTTTACGATATCATTCGCCAGTACTTTCACTTGAAAAGGAGCTAGCAGTCGTGCAAATTCACTCCCCGTATTTCCATATCCAATAATCCCCACCGTCTTTCCACTCAATTCAACACCTCTGTTCTCTTCGCGTAACCAGATACTTTTTTGCACTTCTTGGTGCGAAGAGGAGATCCTATGCAATAAAGAAAGTAACATTCCTAAGGCATGTTCGGCTACCGCCAAACGGTTTCCCTCGGGACTACTATAGCAGGCAATTCCTATGCTTTTTGCAAATTCTGTATCTATCAACTCCATACCACTTCCCAAACGACCAATCCATTTTAGTTGCATGCCTTTTTCTAATAATTCTTTATCAGCAGTAATACGCGTAGTGAGTATGAGACCGGTGGCCTCATGAATACAATCCATTAATGCTTCGCGGGAAATAGTCGGGTCATTAACTACGGTATAGCCGGCATTTGATAAACGGGATGCCAACACAGGATGTGCATGGCCCGTAATAAATACTTTTCCTAGGTGAGATAAAGAAGTCATTCGGATGGTAAAGTTACGCTCCTTCTTGGATACGCATCTTGAAACTAAGTTGTGCAAAGTCTTCTACACTTAACTGCTCCGCTCTATTATTAAAAATGGGATCTTGTAATTGGTCAGCACTAAACAAACTCTTTACTGCATTGCGTAAAGTTTTGCGCCGTTGACTAAACGCTGTTTTAACAAGTAGAGTAAACATTTTTTTAGACTTCATAGGCGGCACATCACCACGCGGGATCAGTCTAATCACCCCACTTGTTACCTTAGGAGGGGGATTAAAACAACCCTCTGCCACATCAAAGAGATAGGTGACCTCAAAAAAGGCTTGAATCAGCACACTCAATACGCCATAGGTTTTATTCCCTTCCTTAGCTGCTACTCTTTGCGCTACTTCTTTTTGGAACATCCCCACCATCGCTTCCACCTGGTCTCGCCAGTCCAAGAGCTTAAAAAGTATCTGCGTAGAAATATTATAGGGGAAGTTGCCGACCACCGTAAATGATTCCTCAAATGGTGGCTCAATATCAAGAAAACTTTCGTGTATGATTTTCCCTTGAATGGAGGGATAGGTCTGAGTTAAATATTCAACTTTCTCCGCATCCAGTTCTACTGCCTTAAAATTTATGTTGGGCAGCTCCAATAGGTACTTGGTTAAGGCACCTCCCCCAGGGCCTACCTCCAGCAGCTGCTGAAAAGGATGAGCTTGCAGGGCATCCACGATCTTACGGCAGATATTTTCATCTTTCAAAAAATGCTGACCCAGCGATTTTTTAAGAGTGTACATTAGGACAAATGTAGTCGTAATAGCAACGTGATAAATCGTTAATTTTAGGGCAACAAATAAACATGAGCACGAATAAACCTGTCATTGGCATCTCTTGTGGCGATCTTAACGGTATAGGGATAGAGTTGATCATCAAAACCTTTTCCGACAATCGTATGCTGGAACACTGTACACCGGTAATTTTTGCTTCTAACAAAGCGGTCAATTTTTACAAAAAAACCATTCCAGACTGCAACTTCAATTATGCAAGTACCAAGGAGTTGAATAGAATCAATCATAAACAGGTTAATCTTTTTACGTGCTGGGAAGAAGACGTTGAGATTACACCTGGTCAATTAACAGATATTGCTGGCAAATACGCGTCTCTTTCCTTGCAAACAGCCGTAGCTGCCTTAAAGCAACAACAAATTGACGGATTGGTAACCGCCCCCCTACATAAAAAAAACATACAGTCTGCCGATTTTAATTTTACAGGACACACGCCCTACCTGCAACATGTATTTGGGGCCAAAGACGTACTGATGCTCCTCTGTGCAGGTGATTTCAGAGTAGGACTAGTAACAGAACATGTGCCTGTAGGCCAGGTAGCAGCTCAACTCACGAAAGAGAAAATTGTTCAAAAACTACAATTACTTAATCAAAGTCTCCAAAAAGATTTTGGCATTGACAAACCCAGAATTGCCGTACTCGGACTCAACCCGCATGCCGGCGACGAAGGATTGATTGGCAAAGAAGAGGAGACAATTATTCAACCTGCCATTCGCGAAGCAAAGAATTCAAATATCTTAGCTGTAGGGCCTTACAGTGCGGACGCATTTTTTGCGCGTCGAAGTTTTGAACAATTTGATGCAGTATTAGCGATGTACCACGACCAAGGGTTAATTCCTTTTAAAACTTTAGCTAGTGGAGAGGGGGTAAATTTTACAGCAGGACTACCGGGGGTAAGAACCTCTCCGGATCATGGAGTAGCGTTCGATATTGCCGGAAAAAATAAAGCAGATCACAATTCTTTTATCACTGCTATATTCGAGTGTATTGATATTATCAATCGTAGAAAAGGCTATATAGACAATCGTCGTAATCCTTTGCGAAATACGTCGAGAGCCTTTTT
>JBMSWW010000027.1:0-12360 GCA_049425065.1 Chitinophagaceae bacterium | reverse complement strand
TGCTCTTGATCCAGGAGGGGATATTAGATAAGACCTGACTCATGGATTATTTTCCGAAACGGATCTTTCCTTTTGGATAAATAGCCGAGCTACCCAATAATTCTTCGATACGGATTAGCTGGTTGTATTTGGCCATACGATCAGTACGAGAAGCACTTCCGGTTTTGATTTGACCGCAATTTAGGGCCACTGCCAGATCCGCAATCGTAGTGTCTTCGGTCTCCCCACTGCGATGGCTCATGATGGTGTTATAGCCATTATGCTGAGCCAAGGTTACGGCATTGATGGTTTCTGTGATTGTGCCGATCTGATTCACTTTCACCAGCAGGGCGTTTCCGATATTTTTATCGATTCCTTGTTGTAAACGCTCTACGTTGGTTACAAAAAGATCGTCTCCTACTAATTGACATTTACTACCCACGGCTTCCGTGAGCATCTTCCATCCATTCCAATCATCTTCGGCCATGCCATCTTCTATGCTGCAGATAGGATATTTCTTCACCCAGCTCTCCCAGTATTTAGCCAGCTGCTCACTGGTCATTTCTTTTCCATTGCTCTTATGAAAAACGTATTTCTTTTTCTTGCTGTCCCACAGTTCGCTGTTCGCAGCGTCCATGGCAATTTTAATTTGGGTACCTGCTTTGTATCCGGCGGCTTCGATAGCCTTCAATACGGTTTCGATCGCCTCTTCATTACTTTGGATATTGGGAGCAAAACCACCTTCATCGCCTACGTTAGTGCTATATCCTTTTTTCTTTAACACCGATTTCAACGCATGAAAAATCTCCACGCCCCAGCGTAGCCCTTCGCTGAAATTCGGAGCGCCCACGGGCATGATCATGAACTCCTGAAAATCGATTTTATTGTCTGCGTGTGCCCCGCCATTGAGAATGTTCATCATAGGCATCGGCAGTACTTTGGCATTGGTACCTCCAATATAGCGGAATAAAGGAAGGGCAGCTTCTTCTGCAGCGGCTTTCGCTACGGCCATACTTACTGCCAGTATGGAGTTGGCTCCCAACTTGGCTTTGTTGGGGGTGCCGTCCAGACGGATCATCATTTCGTCGATGCCAGTTTGGTCGGCTACGTCATAGCCTAATAGCAAGGGAGCAATTTTTTTATTGACATTGTCCACCGCTTTCAAGGTACCCTTACCCAAATATTTTTTCTTATCACCATCACGCAGTTCTACCGCTTCATGGATACCTGTACTGGCTCCACTGGGAACAGCCGCTCTTCCTAGGGCTCCGTTTTCAGTAACAACATCCACTTCTACAGTGGGGTTTCCTCTTGAATCTAAAATTTGACGGGCAAAGATTTCTGCGATGTAGCTCATGCGTTTGTATTAAGTATAGTTGAATTAATGCTGGGTTAAATGACGGAAAATTTCTTCGAGCGTCATTCCTTCGCGGGGCAAAGATACTGTCTTGTGCAATTCTGATAAAGGGCTATTGGCTACTAATTGACCTTTGTGAATAATAATTACTCGATCACAAATAGCTTCTACCTCTTGTAAGATATGCGAGGAGAAAAGTACTGTTTTATTTTTCCCTTGTTCTTTGATAACGGATCTGATCTCCGTCAGCTGATTAGGGTCTAGTCCGGAAGTGGGTTCATCTAGGATCAATACCTCCGGATCATGGAGTAGTGCTGCGGCGAGACCCACGCGTTGTTTATATCCTTTTGATAGTTCCCCGATTCGCTTGTGTGCTTCACGTTGTAATCCGGTTAACTCAATACTATTCAATACGGCCTTGTCTTTATTGGCAAGCCGATGTAATGTTGCAATGAAAGAGAGATATTCTTTTACATAAAGGTCATGATAGAGCGCATTGAGTTCGGTCAGGTAGCCGATCTTTTGCTGTGCTTTGTGAGGATCCGTTACTATATTAATGCCACTAACATAGGCTTCTCCAGCTGTGGGAACTACAAAGCCGGTAAGCACTTTCATCGTAGTAGACTTACCGGCTCCGTTGGGCCCGAGGAATCCCACAATCTCTCCTTTATTGACCGTAAAGGAGATGGCATCCACAGCCCGTTGTGTTCCGTATTCTTTAGTTAATCCTTTTACCTCGATAGACATGCTACGAAGGTAACTCAGAGATTGTCAAATTCATAAATAGGATCGATATGAGTGCCGGCTTCCATTTCAAAAACTGTCTTAATTATTCCATCTTTTAATCCATACACCCATCCGTGCAAATGAGGGTAATGGTTTTCTTTCCACGCTTTTTGGATGATCGAGGTTTTTGCAAGATTCATTACCTGCTCTTGTACATTGAGCTCTACCATACGATTTACGCGGCTTTCATCATCCTGAATGCCGTCAATTTCTTTGCGGTGATAACGATAAACATCCTTAATGTTACGAAGCCATTTGTTGATGATTCCGAAATTTTGATTAGTCATAGCAGCTTTTACCCCTCCACAACCATAATGCCCACAAACGATTACGTGTTTTACTTTTAAATGATGCACGGCATATTCCAATACGGTAAGAAGATTGAGGTCGGTATTTACAACCATATTAGCCACATTACGATGTACAAAAATTTCTCCGGGCTGTGTGCCTGTAATTTCATCGGCAGGCACTCGGCTGTCGCTACAGCCGATCCAAAGAAATTCAGGGGTTTGTATGTGTGCTAAGCGGTTAAAAAAGTCAGGATCGTCAGTTACTTTTTCTGTAGCCCATGCCTTATTTTGTAATAATAGTTTTTCGTATACTTTCATGTTGGTTTTTTTTATATTTTAATGAGGTTTTTATTGAAGGGACTTTGTTTGATCTCTACCGTAATATTTTTTAGAGGAGCGTGTTTTAAAAAGTCCTCGATAATTTCAATAATATCAAAGTCTACGAAGTCGGCCCTGGAAAGATCTATTAAAACATAGGATTTCTCAGGTACTTTTTCCAACCCCTGTTTGATAATTGATTTATTGAGAAATGTTATGTCTTTTCTTGCGCGAAAGAGGTATTTATTATTGTCATTCACTACTAAGATGGCTGACTTGAAGTTAGAGATAATTATGAATATAATCCCTACTCCAATACCAATTATAACTCCTTTTAACAAGTCGGTGGTTAAAATAGCAACAATGGTGATAACGAAAGGCAGAAATTGATTCCAACCTTTTTTAAAGAAACTCACAAAAAGACTTGGCTTGGCCAGTTTATAGCCTGTAAATATTAAAATTGCCGCTAAAGCTGACTTAGGAATTTGATTTAATACCCCCGGAATTAATGCCACGCAAAGAAGTAATAAAATACCATGATAAATAGTGGACATTTTTGTTTTAGCTCCAGAGTTTACGTTGGCCGATGAACGTACAATTACGCTGGTAACCGGTAATCCTCCGAGTAATCCAGAGATAATATTCCCAATACCCTGTGCCTTTAATTCACGATTGGTGGGAGTAACCCGCTGATAAGGATCTAGTTCGTCTACAGCTTCAATGCTTAATAAGCTTTCCAGACTTGCTACTAAGGCAAGGGTAACTGCGATGGTAAAAACTTCTGAATTGCCTAGTAAGGACCAGTCTGGGCTGGTAAAGAACGATAAAAACTCTGTAGAGGAGTTTGCACTGGGAAGAATTACCAGATGTTCTCCAACTAAGGCAGGAAGCCATTGTTGTGATAAAAAAAGTTGGTTAAGACCTACCCCCAAAATTACCATTAGCAGGGGCCCTGGAATAAACTGAACAATCCCTTTTTTGCCTTTTTGAAACTTTTCCCAACCAATGTTTAATAACAGCGCTAATCCGCCAATTAACAAAGCAGAGGTATTAATGTTGCCAAATGCATTAAAGAAATTACTAAAAATATTTCCTTTGATTGGGACTCCCTCGTCTGTTTCAAATTGCGAATCATCTCCCAATAAATGAGGAAATTGGTTAATCAATAAAATCAAGCCAATAGCAGCCAGCATCCCTTTGATAACACTCTGCGGTACAAAGTCGCCAATAACTCCAGCTTTGGCGAATCCAAGTAGTACTTGAAAAATACCAGCAATCACTACCGCTACTAAAAAAGCTTCAAAACTTGGCAATAGTGCAAGGGATCCAGCTACAATAGCTGTGAGACCCGCTGCAGGCCCGCTAACACTAAGATGGGAGCGGCTGGCTAATCCCACAACAATTCCACCTACCACACCGGCAATAATACCGCTGAAGAGAGGGGCGTTGGAGGCCAGTGCTACTCCCAAGCAAAGGGGGAGTGCTACCAGAAATACCACAATCGATGCGGTAATATCATTAGGAAAGCTTTTTACATAATCTCGAAATTGGGGTTTGTTTGACATTGTTTTGGTTTAAGTTGTTAATTCAACAATCCTGCTGACCAGAATAGTTTCTGAAAAGCAATCAAGTATTTTGCTTTGATTTCTTCTAATTTTTGAGCAGCTATCCACACACTATTTTCACGAGCATTTACCAAGAAGAGACTACTTTCTCCAGCTCTAAAACGAATCTCTTCCCCACGCAACAAGGCCTGATAGCTTTGCAAGGCTTTTGTTTGAGTATTTACCTGTATGCGCAAGTTTTCTACTTCAAAAAAACTTGCCCGGATCTTATTTTCAATTTGTACTTTTTTTAGGTCTTGCTCTAATTGAGTGCTTTGAATTGTATAGCGAACTTTTTTATACTCTCCTCTTTCTTGAGAAAGACGCAATGGAATGCTAAAGGAGAGTCCATACTGAAAATTGTTTTCAAATAAAACGGATTTTGGGGCTGTCCACTGAAATCCCTTTTCTAAAAAGTTGTATTGAAAACTTGCTTTGGGCAATAGCTGTTGCATTCGGAATCTTTTTTCCAGTTCCAGACTATTTAGTTTGAAATTGTAAAGCATCAGTTCTGGATGATTGTTGCGAGCCGCCATTAAAAAACTATCTTCCGTAGTTAGATTTTGTGCCAGCATGTACTCTTCGTATTCGTTTTTTCCAGGGGTACAGGTGGCGGGTAGTAAGTAGGGGGTTTGGTTTTCTTGCCAGCAATATTGAGAGAGCTCCCACCAACTATTTTGCAAGGACAACTGCGCGTTATTCCACTGCACTTCGAATAACTGTAATTGTGCTAAGGCCTCGGTGGTGTCAATGGCAGGACGTTCACCTATGCGTACACTAGCTCTCACAAAGTCCAGTCGCTTGGAAGCCACTTGTAAGGCTTGTTCCGTAATAGTAAGAATACGATTTGCTTGCCACCAATCCCAATAACGCTGATACGCTTCCAACAAAAGGTCATTCAGCATTTTTCTCCGCTCAGTATACGAAGCTTGTCTGGCAATTTTTGCATTTTGGAGATCTGTTCTTCTTTTGTCGGTCAAAAGATCTCTGCCCAGCGGAATTTCTACTCCTAAAAAACTAGATTGCCCAAGGGTTTGAGTAGGATTTGTTCTATTCCCGTTCAATTCTTCTGTTCCGGTTTGCAGATTAATTCCAAACCAGGTTGGAATAGTCAGCGTAGGCTGTTTGTATGCATAGTAGGAACTGCCATCAAAAGTTTTTTCTGCTATCTTATAATTCAGGGTAGGATCAAAAGCACCTCTGGTAATTCGCAGGTCCTGTTTGGCTTGTTCTATTTGAATATTGGCCTGTTTGGCAATCGGATGATATTTTAATACGATGGCAGTGAATTCTTTTAGGGATAAGCTCACTGAATCTTTATTATCAGGTACTGCTTCACTGTTTTGACCATACAGCCATCCCATATTACACAGCGTACAACCCAACCCAACAATCAATAAAGAAATAGTCTTTTGCACGTGGTTACTTTTTGAGGTTGTCCGCTTTGGATGGTTTATAATAGTCGGCCGGAAAGCCGTTGATATTACGCCATAATTCATACCAGATCGGTACATCTTTTAGCAGCGCAATTCCTTGACCACCGGCCCCAACTTGTAGCTCTGGTGGCCAGGGTTTATCATTGGGATCTTCTTTTACCAACACTCTGAACATTCCATCATCATTGGTATTTCTTTCTACGGCAGTTACAATACCTCCAAAGGTTCCGTAGGAGGCGTTGGGCCATCCACTGAAGACAATGGCAGGGAATCCATCAAAGAGGAGACGCACTTTTTGTCCCGCATGAATCAATGGAGCATCCAAGGGTCGTACAAACATCTCCACTGCATATGCCATTCTCTCAGGCACAATTTCTACAATCATTTCGCCTTCTTTCAAATACTCTCCCAGGCCCGCTTTTTTTGCTTTAGTGATTTGTCCGCTTTGTGGCGCCAAGATGTAATACATACCGTTGCGGATTTCATAACTAGCGTATAGATTTTTCAATTTAGCAATCTCGGCCTGACCATTTGCAATAGACGTGAGGGATTGTAAACGGTCTCCATCTGCCTTCGCTCTTTTTTCAGCGTTTTCTTGTATTTGTGCGCGGATCTCCAGCCGGGTAATTATCAATTCTTGTTTTGTGTTGGCTAGTTTATTATCTGCACTTATTTTTTTTGCTTGGGCACTTTGAAAGGCTTGATTACGTTGCTCAAACTGTGTAAGTGAAACCAAGCCGCTATCCAGCATGGTACGTTGACGATCATATTGAATGCGCGCAATGTTCAGATCGTTTAGGGCAGCAAAGGCTTCGGCACTATCTGCCTGTACTTTTAACTCTAACTGTGTAAGTTTATTTTCAAGTTGATCTAGCTTTAATCTAATACTCTTATCAAGCGCTTCGATTTGTAAGGAAGCTGTTCCTGCTTTTTGTTTGTAGAATTCAATGGATTGTGTTTTTCCTTCTAGCTGTTCTGCAGTTCTCTCCAGCAGCGCAGGGTCTAAATAATCTGCTTTTACCTCAGAGAGTTGTACTAAAGTGTCCCCGGCGCGAACCATATCCCCTTCTTTGATATACCATTTGATTAGCTGTCCGCCAATTATGGTATTTACCTGTTGTGGGCGTTGATCTTGGTATAAGGTAGTAACTAGTCCTCTACTTCTAAAGTTCTGTGTCCAAGGTAAAAACAAAAGGATCCCTAATCCTATGAGAATTCCAAAAAACCAACTTTTGACTCGGCTTTTCCGATCATAGTAGTAAACGTGTTCGTGAGATTTATACAATTGAGTGTCCATCTTGTTTAGTTTTTAGTGGTTTTTACCAGGGTCCCCTCTTCGGTCATCATTAATACCTGATCGCACATACTGGCAAAAGTTTCATCGTTGCTTATTACCACACGAGTACTTGACTTGTATTCGTTAAGAAGAGAAATCACTTTATTTTTAGTTTCTGCTTCCATGCCACTCCAGGGTTCTTCGAGTAACATTAAACGAGGGGAACCAATCAAGGCTCGTACTAACAATAGTTTGTGAATGATTTGTCTGGGTAATCGTTGTCCGGTAGGATCTAATTCCGTGTCAAATCCATTGGGTAGGGTAGAAAAATACGGGGACAGATTAACCTTTTCAAATAATCTAATGACATCACTAACGGCTACATGTTCTTTCCCCATGGTGATATTTTCCCAGAGGGTTCCTTGAAAAATATCATGCTGATGAAGCAGGATTCCTATTTGACTGCGTAAGGAGTTAAGCTCTAGATTCCTGATGGGTACTTTATCTAATTGTAATGAGCCAACAAAGTCGGGGTAGGAACCATCTAAAATCCTTAACAGCGTAGATTTTCCAGTACCAGCCTTACCTTGAATACAGATGAGCTGTCCTGGCTGAAATTGGAACTCAAGTTGATGAAGTACTGGTTGTTTTTCAGAGTAACTATAGCTTAGATTCTCGGCTTCAACCAGCATGCCATGATCTTTGAATGGAAGTATAATCTTTCCGCTTTCTTCCAATGGTTTGTCGGTAAGCTTTGCTAATTTATCTACGGCAGTGAGGGTATCATATACGCTATCCAAGTTGATAATCAGTTTTTCAACAGAATTCAAAATGGTGAGAATTACAATTTCTGCCGCTACAAATTGTCCGATGTTCAATTGTTGATTTACCAACAAGATGGAGCCAAAGATTAGCATAGCCGCTGTGATGGCTGTTTTAAAAACCACTAAGCTTCTATACTGCAGCAGTAGGATTTTGAAGTGCTCATTACGAGATTTTAGATAATTGATGGTGGCCTCATCTGTCCTTTTTAAATGCAGCGCATGACCTGCTGCAATTTTAATAAACTTAATAATTCTTGCCATTTCTTCTAACCAGGCAGCTACTCTATACTTGTTACGACTTTCTTCTAAGCTACTTTCTAGCCCCTTTCCTCCTGTGTAATAAATAATCAACCAAAGAGTTAGTACTAGTAAAAGAGAGAAAATGATAAAAATGGGATGATAGAACGAAAGCAGCACTAATCCGAAGCAAATCTGAATTGTGGCAGTAGGGATCTCTAAGAGAATTTTTGAAAGGCTTTTTTGTAAGTTGGCGGTGTCAAAAAAACGATTGATTAGCTCAGGTAAATAAGTGCCATCTACTTTTTTTAGATCCAAACGAGGGATTGTATCTGCGTAAGAAAAAGCGTAGCGTACAAAAATTCGTTGCTGAATCTTTTCAATGATCTTCATCTGATTGATTTGCATCAATCCGCTTGTTAATATCGCTAAAACGACTAGTAGGATTAGTACATAAATAGACGCTCGAAAGGAGGCTCCCAAAACGAATCCAACAATGGATTGGATTCCCAGGGGGATCGTTAGTAATATCAAGCCATTTAAGATAGCATAGAAATAAATAGACGAGATTTCTGCTTTCTCTAATCTGACAAGGTCAAGTATCCTGTATAATGGACTCTTTGGCTTTTTCATGCAATTTTTGTTGATGATGAGGAACCTCTAGCGCGCTATTCATTGGGGGCACGCATGCTCAGTGTCAATCAACAAAAATTTGGAGGAGGTGCAATAAATTCTAGCACTGGAGAAGTGGGTAAGCTAGTTTTTGAATGCGTTAAAAAACTAGAAGTAAGCAACGTGTTGTCACCGATTTGTGTAATTACAAAAAGATGATTAGCAAAATGCTTGGTCTCTTTGATTTCATTCAGCTGATTAGTGCCACTTTTTTCCTCATCTACAATGAAGAAGGTAACTAGCTTTTTAGAAATCAACGACTGAGCCACAGGCACTATCATGGTTCCTGAAAAAACGAATAGTAATATAACTGCGATACTCTTCATTACAGAGCGAAATTAGGCAATTCGCTCGCTGGACGCTTGGGGGAATAGTCAAAAAAATGTAAATCTTTCTCGTACCTTTACTTAGTTTTGATTTCCAATTAATTGCCGCTTTTTACTATGAAACCGAACTTCCAAGGGTTTTTTAATGGTTTTACGCTCACTACCTTGTTTTCTGAGTTCTTTAAAAGCGAAAAATTTTCAGGTTTTTTACTAATTGGATGTACCGCAATATCTCTAGCTATTGCCAACTCGTCATGGGGGCCAGCCTATGCCAATTTATGGCATCTGCCAGTTGGGGGTATGAGCCTGTCTCACCTAATCAATGATGGCTTAATGGCCATTTTTTTCTTGTTGGTAGGATTGGAGATCGAGCGTGAAATTTATATTGGTGAGCTATCAAAATTCAAGCAGGCAGTATTACCCATTGTAGCCGCTATTGGCGGTATGTTGATTCCTGCATCCATCCACTTATTCTTTAACGCGGGTACTCCCACTGCTTCCGGGGCGGGAATTCCCATGGCTACAGATATTGCATTTGCCTTGGGAATTTTATCGCTGGCTGGCAAAGCGGTACCTCCAGCCTTGAAAGTATTTTTAGCGGCCCTTGCTATCATCGATGATTTGGGGGCTATTATCATTATTGCCATTTTTTATTCCACCGGGGTTTCGTTTTTATTTCTAATGCTGGCATTGCTGATCTTCCTGATACTTTTTGTCCTGGGCAAGCGAGGAGTCACAAACCTTTGGGTCTTTTTGCTTCCTGGTGTGTTACTCTGGTATTTTATGTACCGTTCAGGAGTACATGCCACTATTAGCGGCGTATTGCTTGCTTTTGCTATTCCCTTTGGAAAGAATGGTAAAAATTCAACCTCTGAAAAACTACAACGGTTTTTGCACCCGGTGGTGGGGTATTTTATAGTGCCCATTTTTGCTCTTGCAAACACTGATATTGTACTCGATCAACAAATAATGCAAACCTTATTTTCTGTAAACAGTCTGGGTATTATTACTGGTTTAGCACTTGGAAAACCTGTTGGTATCTTTCTGTTTTCATGGGTGGCTGTACGGGTCAAAATGGCTAATCTCCCGCAATTTGTAAATTGGAAACATATTCTTGCCGCGGGCATGCTGGGGGGAATTGGTTTCACCATGTCTATTTTTATTACGTTGCTTGCATTCTCTGATGCAGAACATATAATTGGTTCTAAAGTTGCCATTTTGATCGCTTCCTTGCTTTCTGCGCTATTAGGGTTAATAACCTTCCGAACGATTCGTTAACTTTAAAGTCCCTATTAAAATTGTGGTTATGTCGTATCCCTATCAGATCCGATCTGAGGCTGCTTATCATGAAGCATATCAACAAAGCGTCAAAAATCCCGAAGGTTTCTGGGCTTCTATTGCCGAACATTTTGTTTGGAAAAAAAAATGGGGCAAAGTACTTAGCTGGAATTTTCGGGAGCCGAAAGTAGAATGGTTTAGTGGAGGAAAATTAAATATCACTGAGAATTGTATCGATCGTCACTTAGATACTTTGGGAGACACGCCCGCCATCATTTGGGAACCCAATGATCCTAATGAAAGAGTGCGCGTAGTTACCTATAACCGTTTGCATAAGCGTGTTTGTCAATTTGCGCAAGTGCTTATCAATAATGGGGTAAAGAAGGGAGATCGGGTTTGTATCTATATGGGGATGGTACCTGAATTAGCCTATGCCGTATTGGGATGTGCACGCATTGGCGCTATTCATAGCGTGATCTTTGGAGGTTTCTCTGCGCAAAGTATTGCAGACCGTTTAAATGATGCACAAGCTGAATATATTGTTACCTGCGACGGTGCTTTTCGTGGCGGAAAAGATATTCCACTTAAATCTGTAATTGATGATGCGCTGGTGGGTAATCGCTTGGTAAAAAAAGTAATTGTCTATACGCGTACCCGCACTCCAGTGTCCATGTTAAAAGGACGCGATGTGTGGTGGGAAGATGAAATGGAGCACGCCGAACAACAAGTAGAGAAAGAAGGAAAAGTCTCTTTCCCTGCGGCGGAGATGGATGCAGAAGATCCCTTGTTCATTTTATACACTTCCGGGAGTACCGGAAAACCAAAAGGAGTGGTTCACTCTACAGCAGGCTATCTATTGTGGACGAACTACACATTTATAAATGCATTCCAGTACCAGCCGGGCGATATTCATTTTTGTACAGCAGACATTGGCTGGATTACCGGGCATAGTTATATTCTCTATGGACCTCTCAGTGCCGGCGCTACTTCGGTGATGTTCGAAGGAATTCCAACGTGGCCCGATGCCGGTCGTTTCTGGGATATTGTGGATCGTCATCGCGTGAATATTTTGTACACGGCACCGACTGCTATTCGTAGTTTGATGGGATTTGGCACGCAACCCCTCGAAGGAAAAGATCTTTCTTCGCTCAAAGTATTAGGTACGGTGGGGGAACCTATCAATGAAGAGGCTTGGCATTGGTATAATAAATACGTGGGTAATGAACGTTGTCCGATTGTGGATACCTGGTGGCAAACAGAAACCGGCGGTTGTATGATCTCTAACATGGCGGGTGTTACCCCGGGTATTCCTTCTTGGGCCTCCCTTCCTATGCCAGGTATTCAACCTATCTTGGTAGATGAAAATGGAAAGGAAATAACTGAGAAAGATGAGCAAGGAAATCTCAAAGGAAATCTATGTATCAAAGCTCCATGGCCGGGTATTTTACGTACCACTTACGGCGACCATGAACGGTGTCGTTTGAATTATTTCTCCGCCTATCAAGATTTATATTTTACGGGTGACGGCGCTTTGAAAGATGTAAAAGGTAATTATCGCATTACTGGTCGCGTGGACGATGTATTAAATGTAAGTGGACATCGACTAGGTACGGCCGAAGTAGAGAATGCCATTAATATGCACGCGGGTGTTGTGGAAAGTGCGGTTGTAGGCTATCCGCATGATATCAAAGGACAGGGTATCTATGCTTTTGTTATTTACGAGCATAAGCATGTGGATGATGAACTAACAAGAAAAGATATTTTGCAAACAGTTACTCGTCAGATTGGTCCGATTGCAAAGCCAGACAAAATTCAATTTGTAAGTGGACTTCCTAAAACAAGAAGTGGAAAGATCATGCGGCGCATCTTGCGTAAGATTGCAGAGGGAGATCTTTCCACGTTGGGAGATACTTCTACTTTACTCGATCCGGGTGTGGTAGAAGAGATTGCTAAGGGCAGGGTTCAATAAGGTGCGGC
>JBMSWW010000026.1:0-12709 GCA_049425065.1 Chitinophagaceae bacterium | reverse complement strand
TGTAGTCACCATTTAATTTATCATCAGGTTAATTACTTATTTGTTTAATGTTGCGTTGGTGATCATTCTGGTATTATTCAGGTTGCAGCATATTCCGACTGTTGAAATGATTTTTTTGGCGGCCATGATCTCCCAATTGTTGTATGCCATTCCCTGTATGATTGAAATTGCCCGTTCCACCCGTATTCCACGATTTGAAAAAGTAACCTGGTTTTTGGGAATGCTATTTATTACAGTAGTAGCTGGAGGGCTTTATATTTTCGGCGCCCGCAAGCGAATTGCTAATTAGTAATGTCCTTTCAATTACACTCCCCATTTACTCCGGCTGGAGATCAACCGGAAGCCATCCGGCAACTTACGGAGGGGATTTTACATGGTGAAAAGTTCCAAACCTTATTAGGGGTTACCGGTAGCGGTAAAACCTTTACCATGGCCAATGTAATTCAACACGTACAACGCCCTACCTTGGTGTTGACGCACAACAAAACATTGGTGGCGCAATTGTATGGAGAGTTTCGTCAGTTTTTTCCTGAGAATGCAGTGGAGTACTTTGTTTCCTATTACGACTATTACCAGCCGGAAGCCTACATGCCGGTTACCAATACCTATATCGAAAAAGATCTTTCCATTAATGAAGAGCTTGATAAGTTACGCCTGAGAGCTACTTCCAGTTTATTGAGTGGCCGTCGTGATATTGTTGTAGTAGCATCTGTTAGTTGTATCTATGGTATGGGGAACCCCGTCGATTACATGAACGGGATTATTCGCTTAGAAAAAGGTCAAACCTTATCGCGTCAGGCATTTTTACATGCGCTAGTCAATTCTTTATACAGCAGAACCGTATTGGAGTTTGACCGCGGCACCTTCCGTGTAAAGGGGGACACCGTAGATATTAATCTTCCTTATCTGGATGTAGGCTATCGCATACATTTTTTTGGTGACGAAATAGAGGCTATTGAGAGTATTGAGGTGATCAGCGGCAAACGGATAGCTTCTATGGAAAACGCAGCTATTTTCCCAGCCAACTTATATGTAGCGCCAAAAGATATTTTGCAGCAAGTGATTTATGAAATACAAGATGAGGTGCATGCACAAGCAGAGTATTTTAAACGCGAAGGAAAATTGATTGAAGCACAGCGACTCACTGAACGTGTAAATTACGATCTGGAAATGATTCGTGAATTGGGCTATTGCAGTGGTATCGAAAACTATTCTCGATTCTTTGATCGACGTAAAGCAGGCACTCGTCCTTTCTGTTTATTAGATTATTTCCCCAATGATTTTCTGATCATGATCGACGAGAGTCATCAGACCATTCCACAAGTGAGTGGGATGTATGGGGGAGACCGTAGTCGAAAATTGACCTTGGTAGACTATGGGTTCAGATTACCTTCTGCCTTGGATAATCGTCCGTTGAATTTTCATGAATTTGAATCCTTATTAAATCAGATCGTATTTGTGTCGGCCACACCTGGCACCTATGAGTTGGAAAAATGCGAGGGAGTAGTAGTGGAGCAAGTGGTAAGACCTACGGGCCTATTAGATCCACCTATTGAGATTCGTCCCAGTAAAAACCAAATAGATGATCTACTAGATGAAATAGACAAACGAGTAAAGCAAGGAGATCGTGTATTGGTAACTACCTTAACCAAGCGCATGGCCGAGGAAATGAATAAGTATTTGCATCGTATTGATATCAAGTCAAAATATATACATAGTGATGTAGACACTCTAGAGCGGGTAGAGATACTCCGTGAATTACGATTAGGCTCCATCGATGTATTAGTGGGGGTGAATTTATTGCGCGAAGGACTGGATATTCCAGAGGTATCGTTAGTGGCAATTCTAGATGCTGACAAAGAAGGCTTTTTGCGGAATGAAAAATCATTAACACAAACAGCTGGTCGAGCAGCACGAAACGTAAATGGCCTTGTTATTTTTTATGCTGATAAAATAACAGATAGTATGCAGCGAACGATTGATGAAACGAATCGTCGTCGTCAAAAGCAGATGGCATACAATGAAGAACACGGCATTATCCCTACTACAATTCGTAAGTCTACTCAAGAGGTATTTGCGCAAACATCGGTGCTTGATATTAAAGGATATAACCCGGAAGATCCAGCGGCCTTATTAGCCGAAGCAGATAGCAGACCCTTGGTATTGGAGGAACAAACTGAATATAAAACGGTTCCTCAACTGGAGAAAGTAATCAAGACCGTTCGCAAGGCTATGGAGAAAGCCGCTCGAGAATTGGATTTTATGGAAGCGGCTCGTTTGCGTGATGAAATGTTTCGTCTGGAGGGCGTATTAAAGGAGATGAAGGCCTGACAATCCCCTGTTGAATTGTAACTTAGCACCATGGAGAAAAAGGTATTTTTATTAGATGCTTTTGCGCTGGTCTTCAGGGCCTATTATGCTTTAATTCGTAGTCCCCGTCTTACGTCCAAAGGGAAAAATACCAATGCACAGTTTGGTTTTACCAATGCATTATTAGAACTCATCAATAAGCAAAAGCCTTCTCATATGGCAGTTTGTTTTGATACAGCTGCACCCACAGAGCGTCATACTGACTTTGCAGACTATAAGGCGAATCGTCAAGAAACTCCCGAGGATATTTTAGCAGCTGTCCCTGATATAAAAAAAATCATTGAAGCTTTTAATATACCCATTATTTCGATGGACGGATTTGAAGCCGATGATGTGATTGGAACACTGAGTAAGCAGGCTGAAAAAGCAGGCTATGAAGTGTACATGGTAACTCCCGACAAAGACTATGGACAATTGGTGTCCGACAAGATCAAGATTTATAAACCTGCATACGGAGGCAATGGGGCTGAAGTGTTAGGTCCCGAAGAAGTTTGTGCGCGATGGAATATCAAAGACGTTAGTCAGGTGATTGATATGTTGGGGATGATGGGCGATGCAGTTGATAATATTCCTGGTATTCCCGGCGTAGGCGAGAAAACGGCGGCTAAGTTTTTGCAAGAGTATGGTTCTTTAGAAAACACCTTGGCTAATGCTGATTCTATCAAAGGAGCCATGGGAGAGAAAGTGCGTAAGGGAAAAGAAATGGCGATTCTTTCTAAGAAGTTGGCTACTATTATTACCAATGTACCGGTGGAATTTCATGAAGAAGATTTTAAGCTGAAAGATTGGGATAAAGAAAAGCTGAAAGATATATTCAGTGAGCTGGAGTTTCGCACTTTAGGTAAAAGATTATTGGGAGAAGATTTTGTGTCTGCGGCACCCGCTCGATCCGTCGTAGAAAAAGAAATGCCACAGGGGATTCAAACTGATTTGTTTGGAAACATCATTGAGTCAACCGCGTCAGCGGTAGTTGCTAATCCTGGCAATTCTATTACATCATTTGATGAAGCAGATGAGGAGGAAGGTCCGCTAGCTGTCGATAAAAACATTCAGAACACTCCTCATGAATATACATTAGTAGAAGGGGAAACTTCTATTCAGCAATTGGTAACAGAGCTATTAAGTTATCCTGAAATTTGTTTTGACACAGAGACTACCAATATTGATGCTAATCTAGCAGAGTTGGTGGGGTTAAGCTTTTCTGTAAAGCCTGGAACCGCCTCGTATATTCCTTGTCCACCCGATAAAACAGCCACCCAACAAATTCTTTCATTGTGTAAACCACTTTTTGAAAACCCCTCAATCACCTGGGTGGGACAAAATATCAAATATGATCTCTTGGTGTTGAAGTGGTATGGAGTAGAAATAGCTGGACCATTGTTTGATACCATGTTGGCGCATTACGTGATTGAGCCAGAAGGGAAAAGGGGAATGGATGTATTAAGTGAGAAGTATTTAGGCTACGAACCCGTACACATTGATGAATTGATCGGTAAAAAAGGGAAGGGTCAGCTGACCATGCGGGAAGTGGAAGTGGAAAAAGTGAAAGAGTATGCCGGCGAAGATGCAGACATCACTCTACAATTAAAAGAGGTGTTTACGCCACTCTTGAAAAAGAAGGAAGTAGAAAGAGTCTTTCAAGAAGTGGAGTCTCCCTTGGTAAAAGTGTTGACTGACATGGAGTTTGAAGGGGTGAATGTGGATGTTGAATTTTTAAAAGAGTACTCTAAAGAGTTAGAAAAAGAAGCGGATAAGGCAGAGAGAAGTGTATATGAACAAGCGGGCGTTCGTTTTAATCTGGCCTCTCCCAAACAATTGGGAGAAGTCTTATTTGATAAGCTCCAATTAGACCCTTCCGCGAAGAAAACAAAAACAGGACAGTATCAAACTGGCGAAGATGTGCTCTTAAAATTGGCAGCAAAAGGCCACACTATTGTGGAGGATATTTTGACTTTTCGTCAATTAACAAAGTTGAAGTCTACTTATGTAGACGCCTTGCCTGAATTGATCAATCCGCGTACAGGGCGAGTGCATACCAGCTATGCACAAGCAGTAGCTGTTACAGGTCGCCTAGCCAGTAATAATCCTAATCTGCAAAACATACCGGTACGCACCGAGCGTGGCCGTGAAATCAGAAAAGCATTTATTCCCAGAGACAAGAATCATATTCTCTTATCGGCTGACTATTCTCAGATTGAACTACGTATTGTGGCTGCCATCAGCGGAGATCCCAACATGTGTAAAGCTTTTCGTGAAGGCAAGGATATACATACGGCTACTGCTGCAAGAGTATATGGCGTGACTGAAGAGGATGTAACTAAAGAAATGCGTTATAAAGCCAAGAGTGTAAACTTTGGAATTATCTATGGGCAGGGCGCTTTTGGATTAGCTGATAATCTGGGGATTTCAAGAACAGAGGCCAAAGAGATTATTGCGAATTATAAAAAAGAATTTCCTGGTATTCAACAGTACATGGATGGCACGATCCGTTTTGCGAAAGAAAAAGGATATGTAGAAACTTTATTGGGGCGTAAACGTTGGTTACGAGATATTCATTCCAGCAATTTCACGGTTCGCGGATTTGCAGAACGAAATGCAATTAACTCACCAATTCAGGGAACAGCGGCTGACATGATCAAGTTGGCCATGAAAGAAGTGCATGCCGCTATACAAAAAGCAGGTATGAAAAGTAAGATGATCTTGCAGGTGCATGACGAATTAATTTTTGATGCGCTACGATCTGAGGCAAAAGAACTCAAACCTTTAATTGTAGAATCCATGCAGCAAGCGTTGCAATTGCCTAATGATGTACCTGTTTTTGCCGAGTGTGGCGAAGGAGAAAATTGGTTAGAAGCGCATTAATTATGAAACCTACTATTTATTATTGCTACGATGCTTATTGCGGCTGGTGTTATGCCTTTAGCCCGGTAATTAAAAAAATTGCTGAAGAGTATGCTGATGAATTTCATTTTGAAGTGTTATCTGGAGGCATGATTCCAATGGAGCAGCAAAAGCCAGTTAGTGCCATTGCGGGATATATAAGTCAGGCGTATAAAAATGTGGAGGAAACCTCTGGAATAAAATTCGGAGAAGATTTTCTCTGGCATATTTTTAATCCGGATGACAGCGACTGGATTCTTTGCTCAGAGAAATCTGCGTTAGCGCTTTCGATTTTTAAAGAGCAATTTCCTGAACAACAGGTTGAGTTTGCTTCTGATCTTCAATATAGCTTAAATTATGAGGGGCGTGATTTAACGGATAACGAAGCCTATCGTCACCTATTAACTAAATATGGTTTAGATTCGGATGAATTTTACCAAAAATTACAAAGCGACGAGTATCGTGATAAAGCACGCTATGAATACGCACTTTGTCAACAGTTGCAGGTAACGGGTTTTCCGCAAGTACTTGTCCAGGCGAGCGAACAAAAGTTATACTTACTGGCAAAAGGGTTTACTCCCTATGATACCCTGAAGGCTCGTATTGAAGCCGTAAAAAAAGAAATCAGCGAATAATTAATTATTTCCGCCTCTCCAACTGCCTCCCCCTTGTCCGCCACCCATGGGACGAGCGGGACGCATGGAGGGTTGTATCTGGTCTTTCCAAATAGTATACTGCTCAGCGCTAAGTACTGCTTTTAAAATTTCCTCTTGCGCATCTGTGTATTTTTTAAACTCTTCTCGCATAGCCTCCATATCAGGTCTTTCGCCACCGTTCATCATGGCTTCTCTTACTTCTTGCATGCGGGCATCCTGCCTTTTGTACAAAACGGTCAGTGTGGTATCAATCATAGCTAGTTTAGCAGGCTCTAGCTTAAAAGCACTGTCCAATTTTTGATGAATTACGGCTACTCTTTCGGCAGGAGTGCGTCGTTGAAACATACCGCCGCCACCTTGGGGTTGTGCGTAGACGGCGATAGAAGCAGAGAGCATTACTAATGCGATAAGAATATATTTTTTCATAAAAGAGATTAAGTTTTTTAGACGAAAAATCAGCCGGTAACTTTTGCAGGCCAATGCCTTATAAAGATAGTATTTTCCATAAAGTCAAGTATCTTGCAGCTCTGAAATTATCGATAATTTATGGAGTATAGCAATTTAGTAGCCGTAACAGGATTGCCAGGTCTTTTTGAATTAGTAAGCAGTAAGTCTGATGGGGGTATTGTTCGTTCTCTGGAAGATCAAACTACTCGTTTTGTATCTAATCGAGTGCATCAGTTTTCTCATTTGGAAAGCATAGAAGTGTATACAATCCGCGAAAATGTAAATCTGGTTGACGTATTTAAGGCCATGGAAAAAGCGGGCCAAAACTTGCCAGCGGAGAAAGATGCGGCAGCGGTAAAAAAATATTTTCAGCAAGTATTTCCCGACATGGATTTTGATCGTGTGTATGACAGCGATCGTCGTAAGATGGTGAAATGGTTTGCACAGTTGAAGAAAGCTAATATTGAATTAAAACTTTCTGAAGAAGCGGCTGCTGACGAGAGTACAGCCTCCTAAGTTTTTTTATGTATACAGCCTCTATTGAAAAGTTGCCTCGGCATTTTCTCCCGAAAGATTTTACCCTTACAGACTGGGCCTCGATAGCTCCATACTTTGAGCAATTAGCAGCACGCTCTATCAATAATGTTAACGAGTTGGAATGTTGGTTGCGGGATGCCAGTGAGCTGGAGTCCGTGATCAGCGAAGATGCTTGTTGGCGCCAGATTAAGATGACCTGTGATACAGAGAATAAAGAACTAGAAGAGTCATTCAATTATTTTATGTTGGAGATACAGCCACAGATGCAACCCTGGTCTGATCGGCTCAATAGAAAATTAATAGATTGTCCCTTTAATGCTGACCTGGATCAGGATAAATATTTTACCTACCTCCGCAATGTAAAAAAGCATATTGATTTATATCGAGAGAATAATATTCCCATTATTGCGGAGTTGAATGTGCTTCAGCAGCAATTTGGAGTGATTGCCGGGAAGATGACCGTGGAGGTAAAAGGCAAAGAGTATACCTTACAACAAGCAGCAGCTTTTTTGGAAGATGAAGATCGCTCGCTTCGTGAGGAGGTCTACAAAAAAATTGCCGCTCGTCGTTTTCAAGATCATGCAGATCTAGACACCTTGTTTGATCAATTACTTCAGAAGCGCCATCAGCTGGCTGTAAATGCAGGTCTTTCTGATTATCGTGCGTATCGATTTTTAGAGCTTGGTCGGTTTGATTACAGCAAGGAAATGTGTTTTCAGTTTCACGACGCGGTGCGTGACTATGTAATGCCGCTCGTGAATGAACTATATGAGCGTAAGCGAATAAAATTGGGATTGGACAAACTTCGTCCCTGGGATGTGGAAGCAGAACCAGTGGGCACAAAACCATTGCGTCCTTTTTCCACTGGCTCCGAACTCACCGAAAAAACAATTGCTTGTTTTGACAAGATGCGCCCATTTTTTGGTGATTGTTTGCGTCGCATGCGCGAGTTAGGTCATTTGGATTTGGAGAGTCGTAAAGGGAAAGCTCCAGGGGGCTATAATTGTCCTTTGGCTGAGAGTGGCGCGCCTTTTATTTTTATGAATGCAGCAGGGACCCTCGATGATGTAACTACGATGGTCCACGAAGGTGGGCATGCCATTCACTCTTTCCTGTCTCATCCATTAGAGTTGAATGGGTTTAAAGAATATCCTACTGAGATTGCCGAAGTGGCTAGTATGACTATGGAGTTATTCAGTATGGATCACTGGGGTGTTTTCTTTACAGATTCTACGGAGTTGACAAGGGCTAAAGAGCAACAACTAGAGCGTGTTATTACAATATTCCCCTGGATTGCTACCATTGATAAATTCCAGCATTGGATCTATGAGAACCCTTCTCATACTCCTGCCCTTCGCAAAGAAGTATGGATGTCAATTCTCAAAGAATTCAGTTCTCCGTTGATAGATTTTTCCGGACTGGAAGAATATCGCACGTATCATTGGCAGCGTCAACTGCATCTCTATGAAGTGCCTTTTTACTATATCGAATATGGTATTGCACAGCTAGGGGCTATCGGTCTTTGGCAACAGTATAAGAAAGATCCGCAGCAGGCAATCGAGAACTATTTAAAAGCATTGTCCTTAGGAGGTACGCGTACCTTGCCTGAGTTATTTGCTGCGGCTGGTCTTCAATTTGATTTTTCCGCAGCCACGATAAGCTCGTTGATGCAGTTTGTGCAATCTGAGCTGAATCAAACCAAGTAGAATTTTAGAATGCGAGTGATTAGCTAGTAGATAGATCTTAAAAAACCCTTACAACTTCATTGTAATTGAGTCTGAAACGAGGTCCCCAAACACCCTCTTGAGTTCCTTTCCCAACCCCAATCACCATATTGATTTCTGCTCCTTTGGGAAGGTTCAATGCGTTTTTTATTCGCCAAGCATCAAATCCTTCCATAGGGCAACTATCAAAATCTGCCGCAGCAATCGATAGCATAAAATTCTCTGCGGCTAAGGCACAGGATTTATGAACAGTAACTCGTTGATCTGCTTTGCCTCCAAATCGCATGAATGGTTTTCGAAGTCCACCAAAAAAACTAACTGTACGACGGGCTAGGGTAAGAAATCCAAACGGATCATTGCCATAGGCTAAGGGCATTAACTTTCCGTAGTAGTCTAATCCTCTTTTTTGAAGTTTGTTAGGTTCACCAACAATGCCTTCTTGAATGCGATTTCGATTCCATTGTGCTCTTTGCTTCCATTTATCCCCACGCGTTACAAAGACTATCAGTTCTTTGGCTGTTTTAGCGGCACCTTGTCCTAAACAATAAGAAGCAAATTTCTCTTTCTCTGCTGGCGATTTGATCCAGTAAAATTCCCAGCATTGCATATTACTACTATTAGGTGCGAGTATAGCATGTTTCAATGCTGTTGTTATTACTGATTCTGGCACTTTTATATTGGCATCAAATCTTCTGTTTGACCTACGTCTCTCAATAACCTGTTGAAATGTTGACTGCGAAATCATAGTTGTTAATTAGAAATGTGAAAATACGCAATAAAAAAGCCGCTCGATAAAGAGCGGCTTTTTATATGAAATCGGTTTGTTTTTAGTAACCAGGATTCTGTGTGTAGTTAGGATTCTGCTGAATCTCAACTAAAGAAATAGGCCACAAGAAACGGTTGTCGGCATAAGGGATCGAAGCAACGCCACGAGGAACCGCAACTCCTGCGCAATTGAATAAAGATGCAGGAACTGCAGAAGTAGTTACTACTTTAGAGGGGATACCGCCGCCAGCTATTGGAGCATGAACAGGATCCAAAGCTAAACGATGAATATCCTGCCAGCGCTTTCCTTCCGCTAAGAACTCAATTCTTCTTTCAAAAAGAATAGCAGCAATTAGTGCATCTTTATCAGTAAAGCTAGCTACTGAATATTGATCAGCTGGTGTTGTTATAGAACGGTTACGAACGGCATTCAGTAGGTCTACTGCGCGGGAAGAAACACCGCTAGCACGGCGTGCTTCAGCTTCGGCTTGTATCAATAATACTTCCGCGTAACGGATCATGGGAGCGCCATCAGAACGGTTTGCAACATCACGATATTTATAAGTGAATTTTGCATTAGTATATTCTCGCACTAGGGTAGAGCCTCTGCGTAAATCTGAGCAAAGCCAATTAGAATTACTCCAAAATGCAGGGCTAATACGAACTAATCCACGACCACTAAGACCAGGATCTCCTAACATAGCAGGCAAACCACCATTCACACCTGCGTTGTCAGTAGCATCATTTTTAATAGAAAAAATGCTTTCGTTCGATTGATTGTTAGCAAAGGGACCATCAGGAGTAGCTGTTAGTGCCCATCCGCCAATACTGCTGGTAAAAGGAGTGGCTGAGGAGATAATTTTATTACCCTCAGCAACTACACCAGCCCAGTCACCCATGTGCATTTTTACACGCATTTTCAACGCTATCGCTGCCGCTTTACTAGCGCGATAGGTCTTAATAGCAGAAGTGGCAGGAAGATTTGTTTCAGCATAATCAAGATCTGCTAAAATTTTGCTGTACACAGTGGCTACTGTAAAATCAGAACGCTTCAAGGCGCGAGCCTCATCTGCTTTTGCTTCGGAATTAATTCCAAATTCACGGTAGATGATTCCTTCTTTGCTACCGTTTCCATCTGCATAAGGACGTGCCCAGTTCACTACTAACTCATGATGAGCTAGCGCGCGAAGAAAACGGCACTCCGCAACATACTGAAGTCCCGTCCCTGCTGGAATAATACCACTGGCAACAGCACCCTCTACCCCTTCTTTAACAAGATTTGACTTGTTAATCAATGAGTACAAAGTTTGGAACATGAAGTCATTATTAGCACTAACATTAGTGTAAGTTGCTTCGTAAGTGATTTGGTAGAACAAAGCAGTATTATGCATGTCTTCACCACGCATCTCACCTTGTTCAATACTTGCGGCGCCAAAAGGATATCCACGTACTTGGCCCCCTGCATAGAATCCAGATTGGGCAGCATCGTATACTCCATTAACCGCCAAGTTTACTTTGGCAGCATCTGCAAAAGCAGAGGCGTCAGAAAAAGAACTGTAAGGCTGAAGCTCCAGTACCTTCTTTTGACAGCCGCTCAGCACGGTAAGCAGAACGGCGAAGATCATCAGCGATCTCATGATTGATGTATTGAATTTCATATCGATTAATTTATTAAGTGTTGAACGCATTGATTACAGTCCCAAATTAAATCCGAAAGAAATGATTCTGGGTCTAGGAACAGTATTGTTGTCAATACCACCCTCTGTGATATTTTCAGGATCGATTCCGCTGTAATTAGTTAACAGAATCAAATTCTGACCTTGTACAAATACGCGCAGCGACTTAAATCCTACATTGTTAGCCAGTTTAGCTTTTTTCAAATCAACGTTATAGCTCAACTGTACATTTTCAAGACGACCAAAGTCTCCGCTTTCTACGAATCGATCTACTGCATTCCCTGAAAGGTTGGTGAAGTTGTCACGACCATACCACAAACGAGGAACTGAGGTAACATCACCTGCTTTTGTCCAACGCTCTAAAATCTTACGACCATTGTTTTGGAATGCCTGATTTACTAAAGCTTCCTGTTGTGTTAGGTTGAAGATTTTATTACCACCTGAGAAGCGCCATAACATATCAAAAGTGAATCCCTTGTAACGGATGGTATTGTTGAAACCGCCAAACCAAGTAGGCAATACATTACCTAAGATCGTACGATCAGATCCTGCTAAGGTTGTGGCAGCTCCAAGTGTGGGATCATCTGCTCCAACAACCAGTCGGTAATTAGAAGAGGCAATGTTACCTTGAATCATCGAACCATCTGCTTTGTAATACATAGGGTTACCATTACCACTATTTACACCCGCAAAACGATAACCATATAAAGCATTGATAGGTTGTCCAATTCTCAGGATATTATAGGCACCAGGAACATCTTGATTTAGGTATAATGATTTTACTTCATTAGTAACCTTAGTAAAGTTCAGGTTTACATCCCAAGTCAATTCTTTATTGCTAACCAAGGTTCCGCCAATGGTCAACTCGATACCCTTGTTTTCCATATCTCCGATGTTTCGGTAGATAGAGTTACCAGGCACCCCGAAGGAAACGGGTAGAGGAGCAGCTAATACTAATCCGTTGTTACGATTTTGGAACCAATCAAAGGTAAAGTTTACTCTGTTGTTCAGGAAAGAAAGGTCAACACCGATATTGTATTTTTCGTTGGTCTCCCAAGACAATCCAGAGTTACCTACAGACGAAACGGCGATACCGCTAAGACCTCCGTAAGGAGCCAGTCCGTACAAGCTCATGAAAGGGAAGGAGCCACCAGCAATCTGGTCGTTACCCACTTTTGCCCAAGAAGCACGAACTTTTGCTTCATCAAAAAAGCCTAACACTTTTGAGTTCTTCCAGAAATCATTTTCAGAAATTCTCCAACCGGCAGAGATACCGGGGAAAGTACCAAAACGATTATCAGGAGCAAAACGAGAAAGACCATCACGACGAAGAGAAATCTGGAAGAAGTACTTGTTATCGTAGTCGTAATTTGCACGAGCAAAGTAGGATACGAAACCAGGGCCTTTTCCAAAGCTACCGCCACTTAACTGAGTAACTGCACTTCCGCTGATCACGTTATTTTGCATAAAGAAGTTATCTGCCAAAGTACGTCCTTGTGCAGAGAAGGAATTAAATACCTCATTTTGGAACTCAGTACCTAATGTTCCGCTTAATCCATGCTTACCATAAGTCTTATTTAGGTTCATATAGTTCTGCCAAACCCATCTAGTATTATTAAGACTTTGATTAAATGAGTTACCCCCAGAACCGCGG
>JBMSWW010000025.1:0-12881 GCA_049425065.1 Chitinophagaceae bacterium | reverse complement strand
TATCCCGCTTACCTTTGAAAGGAACAGGCAACTCATTACCGATGTGGGAAAAACAACTCCAGGCAATTAAACAAGGTGATCGTAAAACCTTGGCACGACTCATCTCACTGGTGGAGAACCAGACCGAAGGAGTGGAGTCATTGTTACAATCGCTACCTGCGGGCAATACCCCAGTGATTGGTATTACCGGCCCTCCCGGTGCAGGGAAAAGTACCTTAGTGGATGCCCTCTTAGATCAATGGGTATCACAGGGAAAAAAGGTGGCTGTAGTTTGCGTGGACCCCTCTTCTCCCTTTCATCAGGGTGCTTTATTGGGAGACAGAATTAGAATGAGTGACTGGTATACACATGCCAATGTGTATATCCGCTCCCTTGCATCCCGTGGTTCTATGGGAGGATTGCATCCTCGGATCATAGAAATCTGTGACGTATTGCAGCAAGCCGATTTTGATTGGATCTTATTAGAAACAGTAGGAGTAGGACAAAGTGAAGTTGAAATTGCGTCCCTGGCAGATGTGACTGCGGTGGTGCTGGTACCAGAAGCCGGTGATGAAGTACAGACTATGAAAGCAGGCCTCATGGAGATTGCTGACCTCTTCATAGTCAACAAAACTGATCGACCTGATGCGGCTCTCTTTGTAAAAAATATCAAAGCCATGTTGGCTCCAGGTCTAGCGCATCGAGATGCGGACATTCCTGTTTTACAAACGGTGGCGGCCAAAAAAGAAGGGATTCGAGAAGTACAGGAAACACTCATCAAACTCTGTGAACAAAAAAATGAATTGTCTAAAAAAGCCACCTTATTAGCAGAGAAGGCTTTTCAGCTTATAGAGGCACAGCGCATGCAGGACATCCGTAAGGAAACGCTGAAAAAAGAAATTGAAGAAGAATTAATAAAAGGAAGTTTCAATCTCTATCGCTTCGCCGCGAAACACTAATCAGGCAGTTTTATTATTCTTCCACCAACGAAAGGCAATCACACCGATGATGGCAAAGGGCAAAAATGCGAGATAAAGAATTCCCGTATTCATTCCTTTAGCTGGACCCTCTCCCAACTGTTGTGCAGTTTTGGTGCAAATAGAACATTGTGCCATGGCAGAGGTAGCCATCAAACAAAAGAAGATGAGGAATGTCGCTATAAAAATAGTGCGTTTCATAGGCGATAGAATTACGTACTGCAAAGCTAGGAACAAATCAGAAAGCTTAGGATGCTTCTGCTTCCATTCTCTTCTGCACTTTCTTGCGCTCCTCTTCATTCAGTAATACTTTACGCATACGAATAAAGTTGGGAGTCACTTCAATGCATTCATCTTGCTGAATATATTCCATGCACTCTTCCAAAGTCATTAAGGTCTTGGGAGCAATGCGGGTAGCATCATCACTTCCACTGGCGCGATGGTTCGTCAATTTCTTAGCTTCTGTTACATTCACCACCAAGTCACCAGGCTTAATATTCTCTGCTACAATTTGACCTGCATATACTTCTTCCCCAGGTTCAATAAAGAAAGTACCACGGTCTTGCAATTTGTCAATAGAATATCCCGTAGAACGCTCTTGGAATTTAGAAACTAAAACCCCGTTGTTACGTCCGGGGATCGGACCTTTCCAAGCTTTATATTCACTGAATCGATGCGCCATTACGGCTTCACCGGTAGTAGCAGTCAACATCTGTGTACGCAAACCAATCAATCCACGAGAAGGAATATCGAATTCCAAGTGTTGCATTTCACCTTTGGTTTCCATCACCAGCATTTCGCCTTTACGTCGGCTCACCAAGTCAATTACTTTAGAAGCAAATTCTTGAGGAACATCTACCACTAAGGTTTCATAGGGCTCGCACTTTTTACCATCGATCTCTTTCACAATTACCTGAGGTTGACCTACGGTCAATTCATACCCCTCACGACGCATGGTCTCAATCAAAATACCTAAGTGAAGAATTCCTCTTCCGTATACCAGAAAGCTATCTCCCTCATCGGTATCCTGTACTTTCAACGCGAGGTTTTTCTCCATCTCTTTCATCAAACGATCACGCAAGTGACGAGAGGTTACAAACTTTCCGTCTTTTCCAAAGAAAGGTGAGTTGTTGATAGAGAACAACATGTTCATAGTAGGCTCATCCACGCTGATACTGGGAAGGGCCTCCGGGTTTTCTGCATCAGCAATGGTATCCCCAATGTTAAAATCTTCGATACCTACTACTGCACAAAGATCACCGGCTAATACTTCAGTTACTTTTTTCTTACCCATACCTTCAAACACATACAACTCTTTCACACGGGTCTTCTTGATAGTGCCATCAGCTTGCATCAAGGCGATGGGCTGGTTTTCCTTGATCGAACCTCGGCTTACCTTTCCTACAGCAATACGTCCTAAAAAAGAAGAGTAGTCCAACGAGGTGATCTGCATTTGCAAAGGACCTTCGGCCACTTTAGGTGCAGGTACGTGTTTTAGAATTCCATCCATTAAAGGAAGGATGTTATCGGTAGGCTCTAAGGAATCATTGAACCATCCGTTCTTACCACTTCCGTAGTATGTAGGGAAATGCAATTGTTCCTCGGTAGCATCTAAGTTGAAAAATAGTTCAAATACAGCATCATGTACTTCATCAGGACGACAATTTGGCTTATCCACCTTATTGATCACCACAATCGGATGCAAATTGAGATGCAAGGCCTTTTGCAACACAAAGCGAGTTTGTGGCATAGGTCCTTCAAAAGCGTCCACCAATAAGATAACGCCATCCGCCATTTTCAATACGCGCTCTACCTCACCTCCAAAGTCTGCGTGACCAGGGGTATCGATTACGTTAATCTTAATGCCGTTATAAGTTACAGCGGCATTCTTACTAAAAATGGTAATTCCACGTTCTCTTTCAAGGTCATTACTATCCATGATCAGCTCCCCAGTTTCCTGGTTATCTCTGAATACTTTAGTAGCGTGAAGGATCTTATCTACCAGGGTTGTTTTACCGTGGTCAACGTGTGCGATAATGGCTATGTTGCGTATTTCCATGCAAGGGTTTATAAAAGACGCGCAAAGGTAGTCTAAATCTCGCCAATAAAGGCTTATTTTACGGGAAATCAACTCAATGAAAGCCCTCAAAGCCCTGGCCCTCATAGTATTGGTGCTTATATTAATTTATTTGGCAGGACCCAGACCGCCAAAACCTACCTATAACACCACCTTGCCTACATTGCCGGAAACTGCCATCGGCTTGGAAAACTTTGTAGACAGCCAAGAAGCTTCCCATAAACTAAAGCCGGGCAATGAGGCCAAAATTGTCTGGGCGAATGATACGTTGAAAAATGTCACCGAATATGCGCTAGTGTACTTACATGGATTCTCTGCCTCACAAATGGAGGGTGACCCGGTTCATCGCAACTTTGCCAAACGCTATGGAATGAATCTTTATTTAAGTAGGCTCGAGGACCATGGAATCGATACTAGCGCGCCGCTTGGAAAATTCACGGCGGAGGGCGTCTGGAACTCCGCGGTGCAGGCCGTAGCCATTGGAAAAAAATTAGGAAAGAAGGTCTTATTGATGTCCACTTCCACAGGAGGCACCCTCTCGCTAAAGCTTGCCGCCACCTTCCCCGAAATTGCCGGACAAATTTTATTGTCTCCCAATATTGAGATCAATGATAATAAGGCTTGGTTACTCAATAACCCTTGGGGAGGACAAATTGCAGAAATAGTAGTGGGAAAGTACAGAACAGTACCTGACACTACTACACTCTATGCAAGATATTGGAACAATCGCTACCTCACTGCTTCTGTAGTGGAGTTAGAGCAGCTGCTGGAAACCACTATGAAAGGATCTATGTTTGAAAAAGTAAAACAACCCACGCTGTTACTTTATTATTATAAAAATGAAAAGGAACAGGACCCGGTAGTGAAAGTGTCGGCGATGAAAAGAATGTATCGTCAGTTGGGCACTCCCGACTCCTTAAAAAAAGAATTGGCCATTCCTACTGCGGGCGGTCATGTATTAGCCTCTCCTATTCGATCGAAAGATGTAGGCAGCGTGCAAAAAGCCTGCTTTGAATTTGCGGAGAAGACCTTACACTTAAGCGCGCAAAAAGCCGCCAAGAAATAATAGATTTTTGTACCTTACGGTAAATCAATTTGCTTGCCGTGTCAAAAAATATTTCTCGCCGCAGTCTACTCAAGTTCATGAGTGCTGCCGCTGGTACCGCCGCACTTCCCGTAACTGCCTTTGCCTACAATGATCAGGATGAAAAAATCCTACTCCCGGAGTTTTCGATTAGTGATCGTCTTGCCAAACCTGTTACCGCAATCACTTGCGGTGCTGGTAGTAGAGGAAATGTCTACGGAAATTTTGCGTTGCGCTATCCCGAACAATTAGACATTGTGGGCGTGGCAGAACCCATTCCCTTCCGAAATGAAAAGTACACACAAAAGCACCAGATCAAAGAAGAGAATCGATTTCAAACTTGGGAAGATGTTTTTAAACGACCCAAGTTTGCGGATGCTGTGATCATTAGTACTCCTGACAATTTACATTATGGACCTTGCATGGCGGCCTTGAAGGCCGGTTATGATGTGTTATTGGAAAAACCTATTTCTCCGAGCGAAAAAGAGTGCCGTGAAATTCTTTCTCTTGCCAAAAAGAATAAAAGAATTGTGGCGGTTTGTCATGTGCTTCGGTACGCGCCCTACTTTATTAAACTGCGTGAGCTCATGCAAAGTGGTGCCATCGGAGAAGTAGTCAGTCTGCAACATTTTGAGCCGATTCATCATGTGCATATGAGTCATTCTTATGTACGCGGCAATTGGCATAATAGTAAAGAGACCACGCCTATCATATTGGCTAAATCTTGTCATGACCTAGATATTTTAAAATGGATGTTGGGTAAAAACTGCACACATATCCAAGCATTCGGTGATCTAAAATGGTTTAAGAAAGAAAACGCACCCGTAGGAAGCACAGAACGGTGCATCAACGGCTGTGCTATAGAAAGCATCTGCCCTTATTCAGCCAAACGCATCTATTATGAACGCAGAAGCTGGACGCATCATTTTGATCTTCCGCAAGACAAATCAAAGCAGGGTGAAGTAATCATGGATTATTTAAAAAGTAGCAACTTTGGTAAATGTGTGTATCAAATGGATAACGACCAACCCGATCATTATACTACCAATATTCTTTTTGAAGAAGGAATCACTGCCTCGTTTTCTATGGAAGCTTTTACCAGCTATGAAGGAAGAAGAACTCGTGTAATGGGCAGCATGGGAGATATTGTGGGAGACATGACAGGATTTACAATGACAGATTTTCGCACAGGCAAAACCACTGAATGGAAAGAAAGTAGTGATAGCCATGGTGGAGGTGACTGGAGACTGGTAGCCGATTGGATACAAGCGGTGAGCAAACAAGATGCATCCCTTTTAAGCTCCACTATCGATGCGTCTATTGAAAGTCATCTGATGGGATTTGCCGCTGAAAAAAGTCGGCAAACTAAAACCGTGCAAAAACTAAGCGTCTGAGGTGGTTTTATTACCTTTCGCATTCAATAACCTGTTATGCTTCGTTCTAAAATTGCCGGAATCGGCAAGTATCTTCCTTCGCATGTAGTTACTAACAACGACCTCTTAAAATATATGGATACTAGTGACGAGTGGATCCAAGAAAGGACTGGTATAAAAGAGCGTCGTTATGCACACCGCACCGAAGAAACTACCACCACTATGGCAGTGGAAGCCTCTAAAGTAGCAATTGAAAGAGCAGGTATTACTCCACAAGACATCGACTTTATTGTTTTTGCTACACTCTCTCCTGATTATTATTTTCCAGGTTGCGGTGTATTGTTGCAACGAGCAATGAAGATGAAAGAAATCGGCGCATTGGACGTTCGCAATCAGTGCAGCGGATTTTTATACGCACTTAGTGTAGCTGACCAATTTATTCGAACGGGCACTTATAAAAATATTCTGGTAATTGGATCCGAAAAACATTCTTTTGGTCTAGACTTTACTACTCGAGGAAGAAATGTATCGGTGATTTTCGGAGATGGTGCCGGTGCCGTAGTGTTACAACCCACCGAGGCAGAAGATCAGGGCCTTCTCTCCACTCATCTGCATAGTGATGGAGAAAGTGCAGAGATTTTAGCTATGTATAATCCAGGCACGCATGCCAATCATTGGAAAAAAGAAAAATATGCCAGCTTTGATGAAGCTGAAATTGGACAAATGTTCTTCAGTCATGCCATGATTGATGATGGACAAATATTTCCATTCATGGATGGACCTTCGGTGTTCAAAAAAGCAGTGGTGAAATTTCCAGAGGTAATCATGGAAGCCTTACAAGAGAATGGTAAAACGCCCAGTGATCTTCAGTTGATGATTCCTCACCAGGCCAATCTAAGAATTGCACAATTCGTACAGCAAAAATTAGGCTTACGCGATGATCAAGTCTATAACAACATTCAGCAATACGGCAATACCACAGCAGCTTCTGTTCCTATTGCGCTTTGTGAAGCCTGGGAAAAAGGATTGATCAAGCAAGGAGATCTGGTTTGTCTGGCTGCTTTTGGTAGCGGATTTACTTGGGCCAGTGCCTTGCTTAAATGGTAATCAGTTATTGTAGTTTTGCATTCTTGGAAAAGCGTCTCCTTTATATCATTAATCCTATTGCAGGAACGAGCTCTCGTTCTTCCTTAGAGAAAATGATTCGCGAATACACAGATCAAACGCGCATTCCTTATGCAATAACGGCTTCTTCCAAAGACGGCAACTACGAAGCTATTGCGCAACAAATTCAAGAAGAAAAAATCACGAATGTAATTATTGCAGGGGGAGATGGTACCGTAAGTCAAGTAATTGCAGGACTTAAAGAATCTAATGTCAATTTTGGCATCCTCCCTTGCGGCTCTGGTAACGGATTAGCACGGGCCGCTAAGATTCCTTTATCCATGAGAGACGCCATAGCGCTAGCTATCCATGGAGAAAGCAAAGCCACGGATGGTTTTCTGCTCAACAACCAATTTGCTTGCCTATTAAGTGGTTTGGGATTTGATGCTACCGTTGCACATTCCTTTGCACAACAATCTGGGAGAGGACTGTACACCTACACCAAAGAAGTGATTGGCCATTTTGGAGAAGCTGCACCTTTTACTTTTCGCTTATACACGCATCAACTAGTACTGGATATTGAAGCATACTTCATCAGTATTGCCAATGGTAATCAATATGGCAACAATTTTACGATTGCCCCCAAAGCAAAACTTGACGATCAATTATTAGATGTAGTAATGCTTACGCGTCAGTCCAAGCTATCACTCCTCTGGGAAACTATTCGTCAGTTAACAGGACAACACCCAGTGGTAGAACCACACCCAAGCAACGCCCAACTAAAAGTTATTTATTGGCAAGTAAAAGAATTAAGCATAGAGAATCTTGAAAATGCTCCCTTGCATATAGACGGAGATCCCGCCGCAACTATTCAACGCGTAGATATTGCAGTGATACCTCAGGCTTTTTCTCTCACCAGATAAAACAGTATTACCAGGGAGAGTAGTAATAACATAGCCACTAGCTGATGTAGCTGTGCCATCCATTCAAATACTCCCCATACACCCGGAATAATTCCTGTGCTGGTGAGTACTGATAAAATTCCGAGTACTACTTGAACAAAGACTAAAGAAAGTGGAAGCCATTTCAGCTTACGCAATAAAGGCGTAGCATGAATTCGATGCAGTTGTACAGAAAGAACTATAAACCCAATGAGTAATAAGTATCCAATGCCGCGGTGAATGAAATGAACTGTGATAGGATTGTCTACTAAATTCAATATCCCCTCTTCAGGTCTTGCCATGCCTACGGGGATAAACTTCCCATTGATATCAGGCCAAGTGGGGGCTGCTGTAGCTGCTTTCCCTCCGGCCATAAATGCACCATACACCAATTGAATTACCAATAACAAAAACAAAACTTTCATCCATTTGCGAGGCTTTGCATGATAGGTTACCTGGTGAGCAGGCACTAACAACTGTAAGGCAAACCAAAAGGTATACGCTAACAAGCCTAAAGCAAATACAAAGTGCAGAGCCAAACGGGTAGGCTTCACATAAATGGCATCACCCGTTAATCCACTTGCTACCATGATCCAACCAATAGCTCCTTGTATAGCCCCCAGCAAAAAAAGAATGAGCAGGGGCTGCACCATGGTAGGTTTAAAATAACGGCGCCACCAAAAAAACAGGAAAGGAATGGCGAAAACAATCCCAATTAAACGGGCCCAATTGCGATGAAACCACTCCCAGAAATAAATGTATTTGAAGTCAGAAAGAGTAAAGTCAAAATTCAACAAACGAAACTGCGGCGTTTGTTTATACTTTTCAAATTCCGTCATCCAGTGCGCTTCATTCAGAGGAGGCAGGGCACCTGTTACTACATTCCATTCGGTAATAGAGAGTCCTGAGCCGGTTAATCGAGTAATTCCACCCAATAAAATCTGCACAATGATCATTGCAACACCTACCAACAGCCAAATGGCAACAGCACGAATATGACGAGGATTTTCTTTCATACTGCGCAAAGGTAAAACCCGCTCCAATGGTCTGCGCTTTTTGTTGCTGATTATTTTGCAAATTGCAGCACATGTTAGCTCCGTTCTACCAGGAAGACCTTTTAGAAGCTGGCCTTGATGAGGCAGGACGGGGCTGCTATGCCGGACCTGTGGCCGCGGCGGCGGTTATTTTACCCAACAACTTTTATCACCCCCTACTTAATGACTCCAAACAACTAACCGAAGCACAACGCAATCAACTTCGTCCAATTATTGAAAAAGAAGCCATCAGTTTTGGGGTAAGTTTGGTGAGTCATGAAGATATTGACCGACTCAATATTTTGAAAGCCAGTTTTCTGGCCATGCATAAGGCAATTACTCAATTAAAAAAGAAACCCGGTCTTTTATTAATTGACGGGAATCGATTTACTCCGTATAAAAAAATTCCGCATCAATGTTTTGTAAAAGGAGACGGACGCTTTGCCTCTATTGCAGCGGCTAGTGTGTTGGCCAAAACTTACCGAGATGAACTCATGCTGCAATTACATACCGAGTTTCCTCACTATCACTGGAATAAAAACAAAGGATACGGCACTGCAGCACATCGTGAAGCCATTGCCACACATGGACTCTGCCCCTATCACCGAAAAAGTTTCAAATTATTGCCCGAGCAGAAAGAGTTGTTCTAATCGTTCCATTCTCCCAACCCTTGTCGTACCACTTCGGGTGGATCTGCCGTAAAATCTACAATAGTAGAAGGAACCATCCCTCCAATACCCCCATCTAGCACACAGTCCACTTCATGACGAAAATTCTCATACATGATATCTGGATCTGTATTGTCCTCTACTTGTTCCGTTTCAGGTAACGAAGTACTTAATACCGGACGGCCTAATTCTTGTACCAAGGCCATTACAATTTTATTATTGGGGATGCGAAGTCCGATGGTGTCTTTTTTACTCTGCAGAATTTTCGGAACCAGTTTACTGGCAGGAAGTACAAAAGTGTAAGGACCTGGCAAGTGCTCTTTCAAACTTCTGAACACAGGATTCGAAATAGGCTTCGTGTATTCACTTAAATGAGAAAGATCACTACAGACAAAGGAAAGTCTGGCTTTGTGAGGAGGGATTTTTTTTAAGCGACAGATTTTTTCAACGGCCTTCTGTTGTAAAATATCGCAGCCCATTCCATAAATGGTATCCGTAGGATAAATAATGATCCCACCCTTTTGCAAGATCTCCGCCACCTGTTTGATCAGGCGCGGCTGTGGGTCCGTAGGATGGATTTTTACAAACACATTAATTGATAGTCCAGACTTCGCTTCCCTTGAGTAGCTTGTCAAGATCAGCGGGTTTTCTGGAGAGAGCCTCTTCCAGCTGCGCTTCCATGACATCTTCATAACAAGGACGATCTGTCTGATAGAACACCCCAAATGGTCTTGGTAAATGTCCTTCCACTCTTGGATCATCAAAGATGCGAGTCAATATTTGAGCTTTATAAATATCTGTTTCGTCATGAATCCAGCAATCGTCTGCGCTGAATCCATTATTAAAATCAATCACGACCGGCTTGAAGCCATCGAGTTTAACTCCTTTATCACTATTAACGCCGAAGACTAGTGGCTTGCCTTGCTCCAAGAATAAAGTTTCAGCGGCTTTAGTTCCCTTCTCTGTGAAAATTTCAAAAGCTCCATCATTAAAGATGTTGCAGTTCTGATAAATCTCAAGGAAAGAAGTTCCCTTATGACCCTGTGCACGAAGCAACATGCTTTGCAAATGCTTGGGATCACGATCCATAGTTCTTGCTACAAAGCTAGCATCCGCACCCAGTGCTAAAGCAGCTGGATTAAAGGGATGATCGATGCTCCCCATGGGAGTACTCTTCGTAATTTTCTTTTCTTCAGAAGTAGGAGAATATTGTCCCTTTGTTAAACCATAAATCTGATTATTGAACATCAAAACATTAACATCAAGATTACGACGCAGCAAATGAATGGTATGATTGCCTCCAATACTCAAGCTATCACCGTCTCCTGTTACTATCCAAACACTGAGTTCCGGACGTGATTCTTTTAAACCAGTAGCAATAGCAGTAGCACGACCGTGAATGGAGTGCATACCGAAGGTGCTCATGTAATACGGGAAACGACTGCTACAACCAATGCCGGAAATAAAAACAATGTTTTCTTTAGGTATCCCCAAGGTGGGCATCACTTTCTGTACCTGTGCTAAAATAGAATAGTCTCCGCATCCAGGGCACCAGCGTACTTCTTGATCGGAGGAAAAATCTTTTGCAGTGAGAGTGGCGGCTGTGGTAGTCTCGCTCATAAAATTCGGTTGTCCACAAATATAATTAAATCAAAAGTCAATAACAATACTTACCGGCAGCCAACATCTGGTCGGCTATTCTTCTTCTGGCAGACTTGCTGTTGAATGGATCTACTTTGGTAAATCGCTTCAATCCCATCAAAATCATTCTTCCTTCGTCACCGTCAGTAAACGCATTGATGGCATCTTTACCTGATTTACTTACGCGGTCAGCTACATCGTAGAGGTAAGTACGCATCATATCCAATTGACCCGCTACTGAAACTTCTCCCTCTTTTTTCACTAGCTTTTGCACGCGAAGTAGTACACTCTCGGCATGAAATACTTGGATAGCCATGTCCGCAATATTCATCAGGATCTCTTGTTCTTGGTCAATCTTCATCATCAACTTCTGCACAGCAGCACCCGAAGTCATCAAAATAGCTTTCTTTAAGTTAGCTACTAGCTTACGCTCTGCTGCAAACGGAGTTTCGTCTTTTGCACCAAAGTCAGGAATGCTCATCAATTCTTTCTGCACTCCCATAGCTGGGCCCATCAAATCAAGTCGTCCGGTCATAGCACGTTTCAAGGTCATATCCAACGCTAATAAGCGATTGATCTCATTGGTCCCTTCATAAATACGATTGATACGACTGTCGCGATAGGCACGTGAAATATTATACTCTGCACTAAATCCATTTCCTCCATGTATCTGTACTCCTTCGTCCACGGCAAAATCCAACACTTCACTACCGAATACTTTCAAAGCTGCACATTCAATGGCATACTCTTCGGCACCCGCTAATAAAGCCTCCTCAAACGGTTTGCCGCTGGAGATCAACTCATGTTCTTTCTCATCGATCCACTTTGACGTACGATATAATGCGGACTCCCCTACAAAAACACGAATTGCCATTTCTGCCAACTTATGCTTGATAGCCCCAAAGTTGGCAATAGGTTGTTTGAATTGCTCACGCGTTTTAGCGTAGGTAATAGAATGATTCAACGCCATGCGTGCTCCACCAAGGGTAGCTGCACATAATTTCAGGCGACCAAGATTAAGAATATTGAAGGCGATTTTATGGCCCTTGCCTAATTCTCCCAATAAGTTTTCGGCAGGAATTTTACAATCTTGAAAATATAGCTGGACCGTAGACGATCCCTTGATTCCCATCTTTTGCTCTTCGGGGCCTTGCGTAAACCCGGGAGTTCCTCTCTCTACAATAAAAGCAGTGAACTTGTCACCATCCACTTTGGCAAATACCGTATACACATGCGCAAATCCTCCATTGGTGATCCAGCATTTTTGTCCATTTAACACATAATGCTTTCCGTCTACAGTTAAGGTAGCCGTTGTCTTAGCACCCAGCGCATCGCTTCCACTGTTAGGTTCAGTGAGCCCATAGGCACCGGCCCATTCTCCTGTAACTAACTTAGGTAAATACTTAGCCTTCTGCTCGGGAGTTCCAAAATAAAGAATCGGTAACACCCCAATACCAGTATGTGCTGCCACCGCTACCGAATAAGAATGACCTGCGCCGAGATATTCATTTACAATAGTAGAAGTTACAAAATCTTTGCCTAATCCTCCATATTCTTCAGGAATAGAAGTAGACAATAAACCCAACTCGCCAGTTTTTGTTACTAAGGAAGCCATCAGGCCTGGCTCCAATGAATCAATGCGGTCTAGAATGGGATTGATCTCTGTTTCCAGAAACTGATTACACATGTCTCGAATCATTCTTTGTTCTTCGGAAAATTCTTCAGGTATAAATGTTTCTGCAGGTAGACATTCTTTAATTAACCATTCTCCTCCTTTAAGGGCTCTTTGTGTAGGGGCAATCGTTGACATATGGCGGTATTTTAAATTTATTAAGCGGTCAAATTATCATAGACGATTTGAAGTACTTGCTTACACACCTCTACTTTATCAGCAGGCACTCGTTGTAGGGCTTCATTTAAGGTTTGATCAGCCATCTTCATCGTTTGATCTTGTAGCGGTTGTCCTTCTTTGGTTAAAAAGATCAAGTTGATCCTTCTGTCAT
>JBMSWW010000024.1:0-12996 GCA_049425065.1 Chitinophagaceae bacterium | reverse complement strand
ATAATTGATTTACCAGCGCCTGTTTCTCCCGTAATAGCAAGGAACCCCTGCGAAAAATCAATTTCCAGCTGGTCAATGATAGCATAGTTCTGTATGAAAAGTCGGGTAAGCACGGGCACAAATTAGTGCGAATTAAGGGAGCTACAAAGGAGTTTTCAACCTTGAAAAATATCTTTTTAAAAAAAATCCCGTTCTTGCTGGAACGGGATTGAATATCTTGAGCTGGGTAGCTGTTATTTTAACGAAACGCTATTGCTTAATTCCTCATCCACCAGAATACGTCCGCAGTTTTCGCAGATCATGATTTTTTTGTGCTGGCGAATTTCGCTGTGCTTTTGAGGAGGAATTGCGTTGAAGCATCCGCCGCAAGCATCTCTTTCTACGGGGACCACCGCTAGGCCATTACGATAATTTGCACGAATTTTCTCATAGCTAGCCAGCAATCTTGGATCAACATTTTGTTTGGCCTCCGCAGCTTGCTTGTTGAACTCTTTCTCTTCTTTTTCATTGGCTGCAATAATCTTCTCAAGTTCTTCTTTTTTACTTGCTAATACCCCTTCTTTTGCGGCAATATTCTTTTTAGCCTTGTCCAACAACACTGCTTTCTCCGAAATTTCCTCGGTTGCATCTTTGATATGCTTTTCAGCCAGTTTAATATCCAGCTGTTGCATTTCAATTTCTTTGTTGATGGCTTCGTACTCTCGATTGTTCTTTACATCCTCGCTTTGCTTCTCGTACTTCTTGATCAGCTCTTCAGCGTCCTTTATCGCCAACTTGCGTTGCTCGATAAACTCTGTTACCCCATTGATTTCTTCTTCAATTCGAGTTTGGCGTGCGTGAAGACCGGTAATTTCATCCTCCAAGTCAGCCACTTCCATAGGAAGTTCCCCTTTTAAAATCTTGATCTCGTCAAGCTTACTATCAATTTGCTGGAGGGTAACCAGTGATACCAGTTTTTCCTGGATGGAGAAATCTTTTGCTATTGCCATAAGTAGTTCACGGGATTAGTGAATACGCTTGTTTTGAGGACGGCAAAGTTAGGGAATTTTTCGGCTAAATGAGCCTTTAAGAGGTCAATCGTAAACTGCTCGCTTTCAAAATGTCCTATGTCCGCCAATAAAAGCTTTTTGTCGGGCAGAAAAAAGTCGTGGTATTTGAGATCTGACGTTATAAATGCTTGAGCACCAACAGATAAAGCATTCTTAATTAAAAAACTACCCGCTCCGCCACATAAAGCCACCTTGATGACAGCTTGACCGGTAAAAGCAGTATGCCGTACCAAAGGAAGGCTAAAAGCTGTTCGAAGCCTTCCCAAAAAATCAGCTTCAGACAGAGGAGCTTCCAGCTCCCCTACCAACCCAGCACCGATGCCGTTGTGTTGGTTGGACAACGGAATAAGATCATACGCCACCTCCTCATAGGGATGGGCTTTACAAAGCGCGGTGAGTATAGATTGCTCAAGGGTTGAAGGAATCAATACTTCCAGTCTCGCTTCAGGCTCAGTATGTCTGGCGCCTATTTCTCCCACATAAGGATCGGCACCAGTATCGGCCTTAAAGGTGCCATTTCCAGTAGAAGAGAAGCTACATTCACTGTAATTTCCAATCTGTCCAGCGCCCGCCACAAAGAGCGCATTTTGCACCTGCGACAATTGTGCCAGGGGCACATACGTAATCAGCTTCTTTACCGTATTTTCTTTGGGTAGTAATACCTTACAATTCTGCAAACCAAGAAGGTTAGCCATTTTTCCATTCACTCCCTCAATTACATTGTCGAGATTGGTATGGATGGCATAAATAGCAATATCATTTTTGATGGCCTTGATCAGCGAGCGTTCCACTTCATTCTTTCCATTAATTCTTTTAAGTCCGCCAAAAATTAATGGGTGATGCGCTACCACTAAATTGCATTTTTTAGCAATGGCTTCCTCCAGCACTTCCTCTGTTACATCTAAGCAACAAATTACTCCGGAACAAACTTGATTCGCGTCACCCGTCAACAATCCTGCATTATCATAGGATTCCTGCAAGGAAGGGGGCGCCAGTTTTTCCAGCACCTGAATAAGGTCAGCTATTTTGGTCATACTACATCAAGGTTTTCGTGATCTTATTAATTGATCCCAATAAATGAGTTTTCCATCTAGGGTCATCCCCTCCACTCGTACACGAAATATAGTCGCCTCATCATTGTTGAAAAAACGAATGGGTATATGAGGATTAATATTGTTCACAAAGATATTGGGCTTCCATAAAAGTGTCTTTCGATTATCATACTTCAAAAAGCTTGCTTGTAAGCTTCGATAATCCGGTGAATAAAATTCACGACGTATAGTAAACCCCCTGTAGGAAGCAACATCTCCTCTTGCCACAGACTTACTCATATCTGACCCTTTCTTGGTATAAATAGCCATGGCACCCCCGGCACCATTACCAAATGCACCCGCAAAAGTGCTAAAGACTTTTACCAAGGCAATCTCATTAGGAGGTATTACTGCTATCACTGAGGGATCCGTTTCCACTTCATTTAAAAACACAGTCATGGGAATGGGACCCAATGAGCTAGCAGACGGACCTTGACGGTAATACAAAATATAGTCAGGACCATCTGCCGTGAAGGAGAGACCTGGCACACGCGCTACCAGATAGTCAAAGATAGTAGGCTCAGTGATCAATTGCTCATTCGACACCAGGTCTAATGTACGCGTTGCAAATCCGGAAAAGAGTCCACTTGCATAGCGTTCATCCACAATTTGCTCCGGAGTTTTTCTCTTTGCCTCTAACGTCACTTCTTCCAACAAATTTCCTTCTGCCCTTTCTACTTGTTTTGCATCGTAGCCCAAAGAATAGTTCTTAAACTCCAACACAACTTCCTTCCAATTCGCTACCGAAATAGTAGGAGGCACCGTGATTGTATCTTTTGTAAGTGCAATTTCGATATACTGACTCTTCTTACCACGAGGCTCCATAAAATAAAATCGCACCGTTCCCTGAAAAAGTAAAGAGTCAATTTTAAATTGTCCTATCTCGTTGGTAGTGGTGATGAAAGTGTTCTGTCCTTTGGCCACTGAACCCATAATCACCAATAACTCTTTATTGGCAAAGGGTTTTCGAGTGCCCTTTAAAAGGGCTACCCCCTCGAGAGAAATATAGCCCGGGTCTTTTTGAAGAGGCTTTTTCGCTGCGGATGAAGAATGCAAAGACCAATGATACCGACGCCAGCCACGAGTCATGAGTAACAAATCTAATTCTTCAGGTGCATTAGGATTACTTTCCTCCAAATAGCTGAACACGTAGGGAACTCTCTCTGTCCATCCATCTGTCAATAGTAAAGAGTTAATAATATTATCCGTATAAAAAATCTGTTTATCACGCGTGGCATCCGTTACCGCCACCGATAATGACCCTACCACGGTATCAGGCAGCACCAACCTAAAATGATTCGCTGCTTTTGCTCCAAATGAAATCGTATCCTCCAACATATTTATTGGAAGACGATACTCTTTGTTATTGACAAAACAAAGTCGCTCTGCCAGTGGTATTTCATCTTTATTGAAAATGGTGATCTGTAAAACACCTGAACGAAGCTCACTGGTGTTCAATTCGCCCTGCCATCTTTTTCTGTTACTTGTAAGAGTTGTTTTAAAAACTATTTCTTGCCCCATTAACCCAACCATATACGCAGGTTGAAAAACGGGATCGCTATCACCCTGCCTTAATTCAAAATAAAAGTTTTGTCCCTGTGGCAGAAGCGTCATGGCCAATCCATTCTTAGAAGCTACAGGAAGCATTATTTGAGAACGACTACTATCTTCTGCTAATTCTATATAATACTTCTTACCCGCCTCGGGGGTCCATTCCAACAACCCTCTCCCCTTTGTTGAAGCAGTAAATTTTTGGAGCACCACGCCATCTTCGTCTTTTAGCAAGCCTGTTCCTAATACGGGTCGTAGAAAGTCGCGCATCGCTTCAAAAGCAACGGTGTTTACCACTCCTTCCACCAGATTTCCTCCTTCTGGAAAAAAGCGAACAATGGGTGGCGTAGCAGCAGGAGGAACCCCCAGATAATTCTCTGTTTTATTGCTTTGGGAAGGATTTCTATCTACGCTGAATTTGCGGTTGGGATGGACCCTAAAATATTTTTGATAGACGTTTGGGGGAGTATGATTCACCATGAGCGAGGTCCAAGCTTTAATCAGGTACTCCCCCGCATGGGCAGAATCAGGCAATTCAAATTGACCATTACTAGTGCCAAAAAGAATAGGCCAGACTTGTTCACTAATCATTTTCCCTTGAGATGTCCAAACTTGTGTAAAGAGAAGGGTGCTCAGTGTGTCAGGTAAATTATCATGACTTAAATATGCTTTAAACCACACGGTATCTCCCCCATGATATTCCTGCCTGTCTAAATGAAAATAGATCTTTTCAAGGGGGTATTGCTTTTTCCAATTTTCAAGTGACGAAAGCCCAGTTTGTGCAAGTACGGAAAGACTGCTTAGGAGTAATAAAACAAAAATGACAAAGCGGTGATGCATGTACTTTATTGAAGGATTTCAAAATACGTGCATTTTGCTCATCTTTGCGGCAAATTTTTGACTAACGGTATTCCCCGTGATCTTCAAAATTTAAACATCTAAAACTTCAACTATGAGTATTCAAATTGGACAAGCCGCACCCGATTTTACTTTATTTGATACCGACAAAAATCCGGTACAACTTTCTTCATTCAAAGGACAAAAAGTATTATTGCTTTTCTTTCCTCAGTCCTTCACTGGTGTTTGCACCAAAGAGCTTTGCGCTGTTAGAGACAATATTGCGTTGTACAATAGCGCAGATGCCAAAGTATTTGGCATTTCTGTAGACTCCGTATTCACCTTGGGTAAATTCAAAGAAGAACAAAATTTGAACTTTTCGCTGTTGAGTGATTTCAACAAAGTAGTTTCTGAGAAATACGGAAGTATCTATCACGACTGGATCCTCGACATGAAAGGAGTTTCCAAGCGCTCTGCTTTTTTGATTGACAGAGAAGGTAATGTGCAGTACGCAGAGGTGCTGGACAATGCTGGCGAAGTACCCAATTTTGAAAAGATCAATGTGCTACTGAACGAGCTAGCCTAAGTAGATTCACTTTTGGAGATAACGCCTCTGGGTCATTGATTCAGAGGCGTTTATGTTTTATTATGGCATTTTTTAAAAATTGAATTATATTTGAATACTTGACTAAGTTATTATACATATTGTCAATTTGTCTGGTTTTGAACCAGGGTGTAGTTGCTCAACAGAATGCCCCTACCACAATGGTAAGAGGAAACGGACAAACAGAGAAGTTGGTGAGGCTCTATCCCAACCCTGCTGTAACTTATGTCAACTTTGAATTGAAAGATAACAACAGAAGAACGCTAACGCTCCAGATTTACAATGGCATTTTGGGGAAAAAGATGTTTGAATATAAGTTTTCAGGAGACCGCTACACCCTCAATCTGAACGAATTCTCTCGCGGACTTTACATTTACCATTTAGTAGACCTTAATGGTAAAATCATTGAGTCTGGTAAGTTCCAAGTGTCTAAATAAATTTTTACTGCACCTGAATAATCAAAAATTTCAGGTAGTGTGTATTGTCCATACCCCAGATCACCGGATGATCGGCTGATTGTGCCTGAAAACAAACCTGGCGAATAGTTCTCCTAGCGTCTTTAGCAGCCTTGGCAATAATTTCTAAAAACAAATCCGGGTTTACCAAGTTGGTGCAGGAAGAAGTAACGAGAAACCCTCCGGGCTTTACGAGTTTCATGCCACGAAGATTAATTTCTTTGTACCCCGTGATCGCTTTTTGAATCGTAGCCCTACTCTTCGTAAAAGCGGGAGGATCCAACATCACCACATCATATTGCTTGCCTTCTTTACCCCATTGTTTTAACACATCAAAAGCATTCGCTGCTTCAAAATGACAACGGTCTTCCAGCCCATTTAGTCTAGCATTTGTATTGGCTTGTTCCACAGCCGCTGCCGAAATATCCAACCCCAATACAGATTTAGCTCCATAGTGTGCGGCATGAATTTCAAAGGTTCCCGTATAGGTAAAAGCCCCCAATACCTCGGCTCCTTTCACTATATGTTGAATGGCTCTTCGATTATCTTGTTGATCTAAAAAATATCCGGTTTTCTGTCCGTTCTCCAAATCAACATTAAACTTCAATCCGTTCTCGTGGATAATAATTTTTGGGTCGAAAGACGCCGATAAAAATCCTTTCTGCTGCGGAAGCCCCTCCAACTCACGTACCGGCACATCATTGCGCTCATAGATACCTTTGGGATGAAAAATAGCTTCCAGTGCTTGTACAATTTCAAGCTTCCATCGATCGATACCCAATGCCAATGTTTGCAACACGAAATAATCATTGAACTTATCAATGATAAGCTGAGGCAATCCATCAGCCTCTCCAAATACTAATCGGCAGTTTTCCGTGTACCCCGTATGTTGACGATATTCCCAGCAGGTTTTTATTTTTTGTAAGAAGAAGTTGGCATCAATCGTCTCCTTCTTTTCTCTAGATAGAATTCGCACCTGTATCTGTGAGAGCGGATTGTAATACCCTCGTCCCACAAATTTTTTATCAAACGTAAACACTTCAATGACGTCAGCAGGATTAGGATTTCCCTCCACCTTTTCCACTTCATTGGCAAAAATCCATGGGTGACCCATTGCGATACGGGGGGCAATTCTGCGTTTCAAAAAAAGACTAGCCATAAGTGGCGAAGATAACTTTTCGAAGGCAGACAGAAAGGCCGGATTAAGGGAAAACAAAGTCATTTTGTCCAAAAAACAGTCTCCCTGACGGTAATATGGCAGTTGGCAATATTGTTGATGAAGTTACCTTTGCAACCAATTTTATCATCATGGAAGAGAAGGAAAAAGAGCCCATCAACACTAACCCTGAGGTTGATACCAATTCCAACGACAGTGTGGATGGAACTAATCACTTAGAAGATCCCGTTGGAGAGGAGACAGAAGTAGAAAAACTTACCGCAGAGCGCGACGAGATTAAAGACAAATATCTACGCCTTGTAGCTGAATTTGATAATTTCAAACGCCGCAATGCCAAAGAGCGGATCGAGTTGATGCAAACTGCCGGAAAAGAAGTGATCTCAGAATTACTGGATGTATTGGACGATTGTGACCGCGCGCAACTAACCTTGGAAAAGTCTACCCAAGCTAACTCTGCAGAATTTGAAGGAGTGTTGCTGGTGTTCAACAAACTCAGAAATAAGCTGCAAGCAAGAGGACTCAAAGTAATGGAAACCCTCCATCAGAATTTTGATGCAGACATGCATGAAGCTATCACGGAGATTCCTGCTCCTACCGAAGAAATGAAGGGCAAGATTATTGATGAAGTAATGAAAGGCTATTCCCTCAACGAAAAAGTAATCCGTCATCCTAAGGTGGTGGTGGGTAAATAAGCTATGAGCAAAAGAGATTATTACGAAATATTAGGGGTCAGTAAATCTGCCACTGCCGATGAGATTAAAAAATCTTATCGCAAGGTAGCTATGCAGTATCACCCAGACAGAAACCCTGGCGACAAAGCGGCGGAGGAAAAATTTAAGGAGGCCGCAGAAGCTTACGAAGTATTGAGTGATAGTGACAAACGTGGTCAATATGACCGTTTTGGCCATGCCGGAGTAGGTGGAGCAGGAGGACGCGGCTATGGTGGCGGCATGAACATGGATGACATCTTCAGTCAATTTGGAGATATTTTTGGAGATGATCTTTTTGGTGGCTTTTTTGGAGGGGGAGGTCAGCGAGGCGGTGGACGTCCGCGTGCCAGAGGGGTGAGAGGAAGTAATCTTCGTATTAAATTAAAACTGACGTTCGAGGAAATTGCCAAAGGAGTCAGTAAGAATATCAAAGTAAAAAAACACGTACCCTGCAGCACTTGCGGGGGAGGTGGCGCTAAAGATAAAGGCAGTACCCAAACCTGTTCTTCCTGTGGAGGAAGTGGTCAGGTAAGACGGGTACAAAATACTTTCTTGGGACAAATGCAGACAGTTACTACCTGTCCTTCTTGTAATGGTGAAGGCACTACCATCACTGCAAAATGCACCAGCTGTAAAGGAGAAGGAAGAGTCTACAGTGAAGAGACTGTAAGCATCGACATTCCTGCCGGCGTACAAGAGGGTATGCAATTAAGTGTAACCGGAAAGGGAAATGCCGGAGAACGCGGTGGCACCCCGGGAGATCTTATTATTCTTATTGAAGAGGAACCCCACAAGGAATTATTCAGAGAAGGACTTAATGTAGCCTATGAGCTTCATTTATCTTTCACAGATGCGGTATTTGGAACACAAGTGGAAGTTCCTACCATTGACGGAAGAGCTAAAATCAAAATACCCGCAGGTACACAAAGCGGAAAAATTTTTCGATTGAAAGGAAAAGGTTTCCCTTCCGTAAACTCCTACGAAAAAGGAGATCAACTGATCCAAGTAAATGTATGGACTCCTCAACAGTTGAGTAGCGAAGAAAAATCAATCTTAGAAAAACTAAGTCAATCAGCGAATTTCAAACCCGCTCCAGACAAAACAGATCGTAATTTCTTTGATCGCATCAAAGAATTATTTCAGTAATCAACGGTAGAGTCGGAACCACTTTTTCTTTCTTTTCTTGTCGTAGAGCACACGAGCTTTTTTCACCAGCTCGAGCCACTCAGCTTGCCAAGGATCCGAGGGATCTATCACTTGTTCTCCGAGAGTAAGTAATTCATTCCAACCGGATTGTTTCATAAAAGGAGAGTCTTTGAGTAGCATCCCAAATTGTGCTAAGCATGCCACCAATTGGGTACGCTTCAAGTCTTTTTCTGAATACGCATATTCTACCGGAAAGCGAGTTTTCATTATCTGATGAACGGAATCGAGTGGATAGCGAAATTGAAGTTGAGCTGTAGCAAAACTATCCTGCTGATGCCGATTAGCCAGCTGTTGCTGTAGTAAGGGACTAGGTTCAATTTCAAAAAGTGCTGTCAATGAATGACCGGAGCCCAACTCACCTCCTTCAATTACAGAAGCCGTATCCATGATAGCCCCTGCTTTGTTGTCAAAACCGATCAATCGATAAGCGTTTACATAAGCAGGATCAAAGTCCATAGTAAGATATACATCATCTGCTACGGCGTACATCGTTTGCGCAAATTCCCGCATCAATACTTTTTCTGCTTCTCGCTCGGAATCTAAGTAGGAAAAATTACCATTCCCCTTTTGTGCCAATAATTGAATTTTTGAATCTTTATAATTTCCCATTCCCACCCCTAAACAAGTAAGATAAATTCCACTTTGTCGTTGGGCACTAATCAGCTCATCCAATTCCTCTTCGGATTTTAGTCCTACATTAAAATCACCATCGGTAGCCAAGATCACACGGTTGTTACCTCCCTCAATAAAATGTTGCTTGGCTACCTTGTAGGCTAATTTAATGCCTGACTCTCCTGGGGTAGATCCTCCAGGAACCATCGCATCAATCACCTTGTACAAACTATCTTTTTCTTTTCCACTCACTGCCTTGGTAAGTATGGCCGTAAGTCCTCCGTAGACCACAATCGAAACAGAATCTTTCTCCCGCAGATTATTAACCAGTCCCCTGAATCCTGCTTGCAACAAAGGCAACCGAGAGGGGATGTCCATGGAAGCAGATATATCTACCAAGAAGACCAGATGACTGGGCGGTAGAGAATCTAAATTCAGCTTTCGAGCAGACAAATTAACCTGCAACAAATGATGATTCCAGTTCCATGGACAGGGTCCCAACAACGATAAAAAATGAATGGGCATACTGTCCGCAGGATGGGTATAGGGTGCAGGAAAATAATTAATGATTTCTTCTATCCGAACGGCGTCAGCAGGGATGTAACTATCGCGTAGTAAAAATCGACGGATATTGCTATAAGAAGCACGATCAACATTCAAAGAGAGACCCGTAGTGGGAAACCTTGCGGCCTTTACCCATTGGTTCTCTGATAAAGCAGCATAGGTTTCTTGCCCTGCAAATAAAAGGCTACGATCTTCCTTGGTCATATTAAGCGTGCTAGAAGATAATCTTGCTCGCTCGGGTTTAGTAACAGAAGGAGGTAATAGTTTTAGCGCTACTCGAATGAATTCCTCTTTATTGGTAGTTACTTTTTCAGACCGATACCCTTCTAAATAAAAATACAGGGTATCAATGTCAGCACGGGTAGTGATCCCAAATGTTCCCCAGTTGCCCGTTCGAAATAAAAGACCTGTAGAATGCTGTCGAATTTGAACATTCTGCAAAGGATTACCGGCCTCATCTTTCACTTCTCCCCGCAAATAATATTGTGACTGGGCCACAACAGCCAAGGAGAGCGGCAGCATTAATAATAAGAGAAGGTAACTCCTCATGTATATATTTAAATTCAGGCCAACTGGTAAATCTGACTGTAATTTCTACCTAGTCCGTCATAATCGAGTCCATACCCCACTACAAATTTATTAGGAATAGAAAACCCAACATAATCAAGCGACAAAGTGAATTCAGTAGCCTCCGGCTTGTGCAACAAAGTAGCAATCTTCAAAGAAGAAGGTTGCTGATGCTGCAAGGTGGGCAAGAAATTATACAGTGTTTTTCCAGTGTCTACGATATCCTCCACAATAATGAGATCTCTACCAAAAATATCCTGCTCAAGTCCAATAGAGGTTACCACATTACCCGTGGAGCGCATCCCTTTATAGGAAGCTACTTTTATAAATGAAATTTCAGCATCAATCGTTATTTGACGAAATAAATCGGCAGCGAACATAAAGGAGCCATTCAAAATAGCAAGGAATAAAGGCTTAGTATGCGCATAATCTTTGCTAATCTGTTGAGATAGCTCAGCAATACGTTCCTGGATTTTTTCTGCAGATAAATACGGAACAAATTGTTTATCGTGAACCTGAATGGTGCTCATTAGAAATATTTACGAGCTAAGGTACAGCCTTCACTGTAAAGAAGAATCAACGCAATTTTTTAGTAGAAGACAGAATCCCGTTGTAACTGCGTGGTTTTTTCTCCAGATAAATCACTTGGTCAACGGAGGCCTCTATTTGGGGAGACAATTCGTTGTACTCAAAAATTTTAGCCAAGGGGATGTTCATTTGCTGCGCAATGGCTAAGTAAGGAGTTCCGGCTGCTACGAAAATTGCATTTCGTCCCTCTTTCTTGAAAACGCCAGAAGGATATCTTTCCTGACTTACCTTCTTTTTACCGGTTTGATCTACGATGGGTTGAGTTGCTTCCACCACCACGGCCGCTTTGGTGGGCTCCTCCTTTTTTGTTATAATCTCGGGCTCAGTAGACTTTGTAGTCTCTTCCTGGGGCATATCCGTTTCAGGGGCAGCTTCTTCCGTTACCTCCTCTGTCTCCAAAGATTTTTGACCCAATGCAATCAATGTGTACTGCTGCAATCCATATTCCTCAATGAGCCTGATAATGGTTTGTGCATATTTTGGGTTAGTAGCATAGCCAGCTTTTTTAAGCCCCCAAGCCCAACTCTCATAATCTGCAGGATCAAGTTTGAACAAAGAAGCATAGCGAGCACTTCCCTTTAAGAAATTAGAGTGATCCCGGTAAGAATCTGCCGAAGACTCATATTTTCTAAAGCACTCATTGCTTGCATCATCATCATGCTTAACAGAAGGACCGCTCCAGCCAGTCTTACATTTAATTCCAAAATGATTGTTTGACTTTATCACCAGGATACTGGTACCTGCGCCTGTTTCGTGAATACCCTGCGCCAATTTAATTGAGGCAGGCACTCCTGTTCGTTTCATTTCGGCAATCGCTAAGTCTTTATAAACCTCAATATACTCCATGATGGAACTAGCATCTTGGGCTTTTACCCAACTTACTATCTGTAAAAAAACAATGAGGAATAAAATACGTAACCGCATGAACATTTTTATTTTTTATGAATCAGACTCAGCCCATCCCGCAAAGGCAACATCATCACCTCTACGTCTGTTCGGCTTTTTATAAACTCATTAAAGGCTGCTATAGCCTTCGCATTCTTTCCCTTCAATACTTTATCAAATACCTGCCCATGAAAGAAAACATTATCAGCCAAGATAAATCCCTTTGGACGAAGGGAGCTAAAAACCATGTTAAAATAGTCGATATAAGAAACTTTATCCGCATCCAAAAATACCAGATCCCAAGTATGCTGTAGGGTCGGAATTATTTCAAGTGCATTTCCCCTGTGCAAAAATAGTTGTGAGGAGTAAGGGGAACGATCAAAAAATTGTTGGGCTACTGTTGCATCTGCCCCTCGTAATTCTATAGTATGCAATTGCCCTTGCGTACTCAACCCCTTTGCCAGACATAGCGCACTATACCCCGTAAAGGTGCCTACTTCCAAAATGCGATCGGGCTGAACCAATCGACTGAAGATACTAAGAAAATTACCTTGCAAGGCTCCACTGAGCATATGTGCCTCTGGGTGATAGGAGCGAGTATACGCTTCTACATCCTGCAATAAAGAATCAGCAGGGGTGCTATTTCGTTCGGCATAGTCTTGCGCCAGTTGATATAAGAATTCCAGGTAGCTAACTTTCGGGCAAAGGTACAGGATCAGCCGCGGACCGTATCACTCTTAGGCACCGAACGAGAAATCATCCAGAGGCCTACAAAGGTGAAGAATCCATTGATCAGAATTAATTCCGGACCTATTTTATAACCGCCAAACAACTGCGCTGATACTGTCTGCAATCCAAGTTCCATATGCAATAGTTTCTCATAATAGCCGGGATTGCAGAATAAATCTAGCACTACAGTGATCACCGGGCCTGCAATGCAAACAATCCAAATAAGCGAGTCCTTCAATTTTCGTTTGGTTAAAATTCCGAAAGAAAATAAGCCCAATAACGGACCATAGGTAATTCCTGCAAACTTGATGATGAATTGTATAATAGATTTATCGTTAATTACCTTAAACAGAATCACCATCAACAAGAAA
>JBMSWW010000023.1:0-13200 GCA_049425065.1 Chitinophagaceae bacterium | reverse complement strand
GATTGAAGGAGAAGCTCTGCTAAAAACAGTTTCTGTTGATGAGCTCAAGCACTATGCCGAAGATGCTAAAAAATCTCAGGCTGAAATCGATGCTATCAAAGAGCCCCGTAAAGAGGTAAAAATTATTGCTAAGGGGATTGTGATCGCGGAATAATATTGTTGCTGCTCAGCAAGTCTGCTGAGCTTTTTATGGGACTTGTCACCTGTTTGTCAAAGTAGTTTTGATTCTTTTATTCTGACATTTTTGTGATAAAGATCCTCTTTGCCTTTGAAATCTTTGCACCCGAAATTAATTCGTATGCAAAGATTTTTTCTTTTAATCTCGTTCGCGTTATCCTTACAAGGGCTAGGGGCTCAGCAAAACAGACGCTATTTCCCAGAAGATACTACCAAGGCTAAAGAGTTGGATGCGGTGGTTGTGACGGGGCAGTTTCGTCCACAGTCAGCTCGTAATTCTGTATATCAGGTGAAGGTAATTCCTGCAGAGCGCATTCTCAAGCAGGGCGCCACTCAATTACAGGATGTACTCCGTAACGAATTAAATATTCGTTTTTCTCAGGATCTGGCAACTGGGGGTACCGGCATTACCTTACAAGGTCTCAAGGGACAAAATGTAAAAGTATTGGTGGACGGCATGCCGTTGATTGGCAGGCAAGGGGCCACTAATGAAGTAAACATCAACCAGATCGATGTTAATAGCGTAGAGAAAATTGAAATTGTAGAGGGGCCTCTCTCTGTTATTTACGGAGCCGATGCCTTGGCGGGTGTCATCAACATCATTACTAAGAAGCCTACTAGTTACGGATTAAATGTGCATGCCCGCCTTCACGAAGAGTCTATTGGTAAGGAATACGGCAACAAGCAGGGAATTCATAACCAGCAAATAGGATTGAGCTGGAAAAAAGGAAACTGGGATGCGGGGGCCAATATCAGCCACAACTACTATGGGGGTTGGAAGGATACTGCGGTGGGACGCGAGTTGCTTTGGCATAAAAGAGATCAGCGTTTGGCCAATGGTTTTCTGGGCTATCGCAAGGACGGCCTTACCCTACGTTATCGATTTGATGGCTTAGATGAGATCATTACTAACCCTGGCAACTTTTCTCCCTTTGCTGATCCTTCTTCGGGAGACACCCTTGCCTATGATCAGGAATATTTGAGTCAACGCTTGATGCAACAATTACAAGCCTCTTGGTTTGTCAATAAAGATTTTCAAATAGATGCGCAGGCTGCGTACACCAATTATAGTCGTGAAGTATTTTCTACTACGCTTAACAAGGAAACAGGGGATGTGCGTTTGAATATAGCAGAGGGCGCACAGAGTTTGGTGAAATTCAAAGGGGCTTCTTTCCGTGCTACCGCTTTTTATCGTGTTTCTCCGATAGTTTCTTTTCAGCCGGGTGTTGATTTTAATCAGGAGTCCGGACAAGGGGAGCGCTTAAAAAGCGGCACTAATAAAGTGAGTGACTATGCATTTTTTATCAGCAGTGAAATTACCCCTAGTAAAAGTATCAGCATAAGACCCGGTCTTCGCTTTATTCATAATTCAGTATATAAAGCACCTCCTTTTATTCCTTCGTTGAATACAAAATGGGTGTTCAATTCTTCATTAGATCTCCGACTTTCTTATGCACGTGGATTCCGTGCCCCTTCTATTCGTGAATTGTATTTCAATTTCTTTGATGTCAATCACCAAGTACTGGGTAACCCTAACTTAAAAGCAGAGACATCAAATAGTTTTACTGGCTCATTGAATTGGAGAGGGAAGTCTGATCGTAAAACTCAGGTTGGAGCAACATTAGCCGGGTTCTATAATGATGTAGAAAACATGATCGATTACTTGTTTGTGCCGGGGTCGGATACTGCGTTTCTTACTAATATGTTGACATCGCGTAGTGCAGGTTCCACCCTTTCTGTAAACCTACGCGGACAACAATGGCAATTAACAGCTGGCGCTGGTGCTACTGGTTTTTACAATGACTTTGCAGCATCCGATGCCGCGTTGCCTACCATGCAATGGTCCGCAGAAGCGAATTCTAATTTCAACTATCGTTTTACCAAGGCAAAACTCGATGTGAATCTGTTCTATAAGTTTACGGGCAAGCGCCCTTATTATAGTAAGGACATCACCGGCGAGATTATTCCTGTGTACCTCAAGTCTTTCCACATGGCGGATATTACCCTCACTAAAAAATTGGTGTCAGGTCTTTCTTTGAATGCGGGTATCAGAAACTTATTTGGTGTGGATCGTATTCAAAGCACTTTCGCACGAACAGGAGTACATACCGGAGGAGGAATTTCTAATATCGGAAACGGCCGTTCCTATTTTGCAGGTCTTCAATTCAACTGGACAAAAAAATAAAAACCACTATGCGTAGCAATATAACTATGAAGTTTTCACTCGGGATACTCGTCCTGCTTCTTTTCGTTAGCGCCTGTCGTAAAAAAGACGCGCTGCTGCCAGATACCTTACTCAATTTTGAAACTACCCAGCAAGGAATCACTGCTAGTGAAGACAGCATTAAGATTCAACTAGTGTTAAATCGTGCGGAACAAACACCAATTCCTGTTGAAGTTGACATTACAGCGAAAGGGCTTGTTTATGGAGCAAACTACAGCACTTCGCCAGCAGCTACCAATGGAAAAATCAGAATGTTGGTCCCTGCCGGTCAGCAATCTTTTAATTTTACCGTGTATAAAACACAGGGCGTTTTTTATTATGGAGACGAACAACTTTCTTTCGCGTTAACTAAAAATCCATTACCTGCTTTATTGGGCGTTCGTAAAAATTTCACCTTGGATTTTGCAGAGTTAATTGCACAAGGTTCTTCTGCCGTGATCAATGGCGGAGGGGCCCTGTTTCCCAATAAAGTATTCATAGATTTAAGTACTAATCGCACTACCGCGGTGAATCGCAATAACTGGGACCTTGGATTTTATTGTGGGGGAGATGATTTCAGAGTTACGTTAAACTCTTCTTCCGCAATGATGGCAAAACAATTGGCGAAGACCGACCTTACGCAGGTTACTACGGCTGATACCGTTGGGTTGAGCACCCTCGTAGCCTTCAGTCTCTATTCGCCCACCAATGCGCAGTTGCCTTTTATTGATTATCCCAATGGTGATTTAACGCGTACGGCCATTGCCGCCGTGAGTGAGGATTCTACCCAGAATAAAGTGTATATCGTTAATAGAGGAAGTAGTCCCGGCAATCCTGCTCCTGCCCGTGGTTGGAAAAAAATCCGCGTTCTCCGCGAGGGTAATGGTTACAAGATTCAATATGCAGACCTTGGGGCTACCACTTTTCAAGAAATGGTTATTCCTAAAGAGGACGCCTATCATTTTACTTACCTATCCTTCGAAACAGGACGCTTAAAGGTAGATCCAGAGAAAAAGAAATGGGATTTGGCATGGACCTATTTCTCCAACGTTTCTAATTTCGGAGGGGGAGAGGTTCCCTATCTTTTTCAAGACATCATGCTTTTGAATAGAGGGGTGCAATCTGTGCGCGTAATGAATAGCACCAAAGCTTTTGATTTGTTCAGTGAGTCTGATTTGACAGGGCTTAATTTTTCTAGTTCACAAATTGCCATCGGAGCGGACTGGAGATCCGGAGGCGGACCCGGAACCGCCCCTGCCGTACGTACGGACCGTTACTATATTGTGAAGGACCCTGGAAATAATTATTACAAAGTTCGATTCACTGCACTAACTCAGAATGGCGAGCGAGGGTATCCTGCCTATGAAGCCGTCTTGCTCAAAAAGGGTTAACCCCGTTTATTTCGTACCTTTGCACGCTTAAAAGCAAGGCCTTATTGCTGAGTAACCAAGGCCATCATACCAGCTTATGAGTGTGAAGTATAGAGAATTTACGGGTTTGCACCTTCCTTCTATTGAAAAGGAAGTGTTACAACGTTGGACCGATCAAAATGCTTTTGAGCAAAGTGTTTCCTTGCGCGAAGGAGCAGCGTCCTTTGTCTTTTATGAAGGGCCACCCAGCGCCAATGGAATGCCCGGCATCCACCACGTGATATCAAGAACCTTGAAAGATCTGGTGTGTCGTTACAAAACGATGCAGGGTTTTCAGGTAAAGCGTAAAGGAGGTTGGGATACCCATGGTCTCCCTATTGAATTGGGTGTGGAGAAAGAATTAGGCATTACGAAAGAAGATATCGGCGTTAAGATCTCTGTAGAGGAATACAACAAAAAATGTCGCGAGGCAGTGCTTCGCTACAAGGATAAATGGGATGACATCACTCGTAAAATGGGTTATTGGGTAGACCTCAACGATCCCTATGTCACTTTTCATAATGAGTACATTGAAACACTCTGGTGGTTACTCAGCGAATTATATAAAAAAGGGCTACTCTATGAGAGTGTAAGCATTCAACCTTACTCTCCTGCGGCGGGAACAGGGCTTAGCTCTCACGAGTTAAATCAACCAGGCACCTATAAGGATGTAAAGGATACTAGTTGTGTAGCCATGTTTAAGGCCCTACAAAATGAAAAGTCTGCTTTTTTATTTGACGCTATAAAAGATCAACCTACCAAGGAAGTTCATTTTATGGCATGGACCACTACGCCGTGGACACTTCCTTCTAATTTGGGATTGACCGTTGGAGGTGATATCGATTATGTACTGGTGCATACCCGCAATCCTTATACCCATGTCCCGATAAATGTCATTTTAGCACAACCTCTCATCGGAAAATATTTTAAACCCGAAGGAGAGAACGGTGATTTTGCAGGCTATGATGAGAAAGTAAAATTGCTTCCCTGGAAAATATTGACTTCATTCAAAGGGAGTCAATTGGAAGGTTGTACTTACGAACAGCTGCTCTCTTATGAAGCAAATTCATTGGCAGTGATTGAATCCATCACGCCGGGGGCTCAACCTTTCCGTGTGCTGGTAGATAGTTTTGTAACTACTGAAGATGGAACTGGTATTGTGCACACTGCTCCTGCATTTGGTGCGGATGACTATAAAGTGGGAAAGAAATACAATATTGGTATTCTAACTATGGTGGATCGCGAAGGAAAATTTGTGGAAGGACTAGGAGAGTTCAGCGGTCGTTATGTAAAAGATTATAAAAATCAAGAGGGCTATGTAGATGTTAACATTGATATCTCAGTCAAATTGAAAAAAGAAGATAAAGCGTTTCGTGTAGAGAAATACGAACATAGCTATCCTCATTGCTGGCGCACGGATAAACCCATTCTCTATTATCCGTTAGACGCTTGGTTTATTCGTACCACGGCATTGCGCGAACGAATGGAAGCGTTGAATAAAACGATTCAATGGAAACCTGCTTCCACCGGTGAAGGTCGTTTTGGCAACTGGCTGGAAAATATGGTCGATTGGAATTTGAGCCGCAGTCGCTATTGGGGAACGCCTTTACCCATTTGGAAAACGGAGGATGGAGAAGAGCAGTTGTGTATTGGTACAGTTGCGCAGTTGCAAGAGGAAATTCAAAAAAGTATCAATGCGGGTTACCTGGCAGCTGATACGAATATAGCGTCGAAAGTATCAGATCTGCATAAGCCACTTGTGGATGAAATTGTATTGGTAAGTGAGAGTGGCAAACCCATGCGTCGCGTTCCCGATCTGATTGATGTGTGGTTTGATTCAGGCGCGATGCCCTATGCACAGTGGGGATTGCCGGATACCAGCTCAAATAAATACGGACCCTTGAGTCCTGCTAATTTCTTCCAATACCATGCGCTGGATCAGCGCACGGGCGCTAATGAAAATTCATTCCCGGCCAGTTTTATTGCGGAGGGGGTAGATCAAACGCGTGGATGGTTCTACACCTTGCATGCGTTGGGTGCCTTACTCTTCGACTCTGTGGCCTACAAAACCGTAGTGAGTAACGGATTGGTGCTGGATAAGAATGGCAACAAAATGAGTAAGCGGTTGGGCAATGTAGTAGATCCCTTTGCTACTATTGAAACTTATGGTGCTGATGCTACTCGCTGGTACCTGATCACTAATGCTTCTCCCTGGGATAATTTGAAGTTTGATTTAGAAGGAATCAAAGAAGTACAGCGTAAATTTTTTGGAACCCTTTACAATACTTATCAGTTTTTTGCGCTCTATGCCAATGTAGACGGCTTTGCTTTCAAAGAGGCTTATGTGCCCGTAGCAGAGCGTCCGGAGATTGATCGTTGGATCCTTTCTTCCTTACATACCCTCACTCAAAAAGTAAAGGAGTATATGGATGACTATGAGCCTACACAGGCTGGTCGCTTCATTGAGGATTTTGTAGATGAGCAATTGAGTAACTGGTACGTTCGTTTATGTCGTCGTCGTTTTTGGAAAGGAGACTATTCTCAGGATAAAATATGCGCTTACCAAACTTTATATGAGTGTATTGAGACGGTGAGCAGATTAATGGCCCCCATTTCTCCTTTCTTCAGTGATACTATTTTCTTGGAGTTGAATGCAGTGACGCAGCGATTCAAGGCTGACTCTATACATCATGTTGACTTTCCGGTGGCCGATGTCAACTATATCGATAGTGCCTTGGAGGAACGTATGCAAATGGCGCAAGACGCTTCTTCGCTGGTATTATCACTTCGCAAGAAAGTGAACATTAAAGTAAGGCAGCCCTTGCAAAAAGTTCTCATTCCAGTATTGGATCCGGCTATGCAGTCTCAACTTGAAAAAATTGAAGATCTGATCAAGGCCGAAGTGAATGTAAAAGCTATTGAGTATCTGGGTGCTGACAATACGTTTATCCGTAAAAAAGTCAAGCCCAATTTTGTGGCGCTAGGTAAAAAACTGGGCCCCAAAATGAAGGCCGTTTCTGCTGCCTTGTCTGATTTTTCCCAAGAAGATATAGCACTGTTGGAAAAAGAAGGACAATTTAGTTTGTCAATCGAGGGTGAAACGCTAATATTACAGCTCGCGGAAACTGAAATCAGCAGTGAAGATATTCCGGGATGGACCGTGGCCTCCAAAGGTCGTTTAACGGTGGCCCTGGATATAACAGTCACCCCGGAATTAGAAGCAGAAGGGAATGCGCGTGAATTAGTGAACAGAATCCAAAAGATCCGAAAAGACTCAGGGTTTGAACTCACTGATCGCATCGATGTAAAAGTGGGAGCCCCTGCTGAATTGACGAATTCGCTCGAGAATTTTAAAACTTATATTTGCGCCGAAATTCTGGCGGACACGCTGGAATTCACCACTAACCTCCAGAAAGGGGTAGAAGTGGATATCAATGAACAGATCATTCAATTGGTCGTAATTAAAAAAGGCTAAGTCATGGCAATAAAGAAAAAACCGGCTCCGAAGAAGCCCGCCAAAAAAGTAGTAGCTAAAAAGCCTGCTCCGAAAAAACCAGCAGCAAAGGCTGTTGCAAAGAAGAAGCCCGCACCCAAAAAGGCGGCTAAACCTGTTGCAAAAAAGCCTGTAGCCAAGCCGTCTGCAAAGAAACCGACTCCCAAGCCAGTTGCTAAGAAAGCAATTCCAGCTAAGGCGGCTCCTGCTAAAGCTTCTGCTAAGCCTGCTGCTAAAAAGCCAGCAGCAAAGCCTGTTGCCAAACCTGCTGCTAAAAAGCCGGCACCAAAGCCTGCTGCGCCAGCCGCTAAGCCAGTAGAAGTGGCCCCCGTAACTACCAAAAAATCCGGGGTTAACCCTTCATCATTGGTCTCTATCAAGCCCAAAGTAAAAGCTGTAATAAAAAAGGAGCCTCCAAAACACGGTAAAGTGGTGATTCCAAAAACAACTACAAAAACTTCAGTTAAATACGAACCTGAATTCACTAAATCTGTGTTGGATACCAATCGTGTTCAGGCTCAAGCTCCAATTGGCCCAACTCAGCGCTATTCTGATAGCGATCTTGCGGAATTCAAGGAGATTATTCTCCGTAAGTTGGATGCTGCTAAAAAGGAGCTCAATTATCTTCAAGGTCTAATTACCCGAAAGGATGAAGGTGGCGATATGGACGATGCTCGCTATATGACGATGGAAGATGGTAGTGTAAGCATGGAGAGAGAGCAATTAAGCCAGATGGCTAGTCGTCAAATTACTTTTATCGACCATTTGGAAAAAGCCCTCATGCGTATCGAAAATAAGACCTATGGTATATGCCGGGTAACTGGTAAATTGATCGATAAGGCTCGTCTCCGTGCAGTTCCTCACGCCACCCTCAGTATAGAGGCAAAGCAGACGAGAAGTAGATAAATATTAGTAGTTAACACTTATTTAAGATTGAGTAAGTGTTAATTATTACAATTTCCTCTATATTTGTTACAACTACTACATTATGAGGAAGTTGTTTTTTGTAGTATTGATACTACTTTTCGGTTTTTTTTCTAATCAAGCCATTGCTCAAACATCTGAGCAAGATAATCCTGGTTTTGAAAAACTAAAGCTTATTGAGGCCAAACTGGACTCCAGTAATACCGTTATTTCAGTAAAGGTTGGGTCACCTGCCAAGGAGACCATTGAGGCCATATTAACCCATAGCATCGGGTGGGTAGTGGAGAAAAAATCAATCAAATTAGTGCCTGGCACCAACAGCTTCTCGTTTAATGTGACGCAATTGGCGGAGGGAAGTTACCGCTTGATTCTTCGTAGCTCCAGCAACAGCTGGACGGCTTCTCAAACCTTCAGGAAGTAAACATTATTTACAGTGGAATGATGCGTAATTTTGCGTAAAATTTTACGCATGCGACCGTTGTTATACCCGCTGTTTTTTTTCTTTTCTCTTAATATTGTCGCTCAATCTCCGGTGGTGTCAGGCCCTATGCTGGGTCCAGTGGAACTTCGCGATGCAAAAGTGTGGGTGGAGCTATCGACGGCTGTAAAGAAGGCGGCCATACAGGTAAATAAAAAAGTAGACAACACGCAACGTACCATTCACTACAAGGGTGAATTGGGAAACGAATTCAACCCCATCCAATTTATCGTGGGTGGTTTGGAACCCAATACCGTGTATGAGTACACCATTCTTGCTAATGGGAAAGCCACCTCTGCCAAAGGCGAATTTCAAACCAAGCCTTTGTGGCAATGGAGAGGACCCGCTCCTGATTTTAGTTTTTTAACGGGTTCCTGCTCTTATTTCAATGAACCCAAATATGACCGACCCGGCACTCCTTATGGAAAAGATGTTTCCATTTTTGAGGCCATGGCCAAGGAAAAATCACCCTTCATGGTATGGTTGGGAGATGCTTGGTATACCCGCGAAGTAGATTATTATAGTGAGTGGGGCTTGTGGTACAGAGCCAGCAAGGATCGTGCTACTCCCGCTTTGCAACCATTTTTAAAATCAACTTCTCATCTAGGAATTTGGGATGACCATGACTATGGTCCCAATGATATGGGGGGGTCTTATCATCTCAAAGAAGCCAGCCGCAAAGTGTTCAGCAGTTATTTTCCTAATCCTTCTGTAGGGGAAAATAGTCAGGGCATTTATACTCAATTTGGCTGGGGCGATGTGGAGCTTTTTATGGTGGATGATCGCTGGTGGAGAAGCGCTGATAGGCTGGCAGATTCCATTAATGGAAAACCCAACCCGGAAAAAGTGATGTTAGGGAAGCAGCAAATGACCTGGCTGAAGAATGCCTTATTGAGTAGTTATGCTACTTTTAAAATAATTGCTGTTGGAAGTCAGGTATTGAACCCAGTGTCTCCCTTTGATAAGTGGGGAGATTTTCCTGCCGAGTTTCAGGAATTCATGCAGTTCCTCCAGCAAAACCCAATCGATGGAATCGTTTTCTTAACGGGAGATCGTCATCATAGCGAAATTATCAAAATAGAAAGACCGGGGTCTTACCCTCTTTATGATATCACCGTTTCTCCGCTTACTTCCGGAACGCATGAATTCGGGAAGGAAGAAAAGGATAATCCCTATCGCGTAATAGGAGTTGATCAATTGCAGAACTATGGTCGTATTTCTTTTACGGGTCCTCGTGGAGCCAGAAAATTAACCGTGGAATTTCTGGGGACCAATGGAGAAAAAATAAAAGACTGGTCGGTGAGCGAAACTGAATTAAAAGTGAAGAGGAAATGAATGAAGTAACCCTTCATTTCTCCTATGAAAAAAGCCGTGTTTTACAGGCTCTTCGCTACCATTTTATTACCCGAAAAGAATTGCGCATCATGCTCATTGCGGTGAATGTGTTTGCGCTTCTTTCCATTACGCTATATGCTTTCAAACTGGTGACGCCCTTGGCGTTTATGGTAGGCTCTTTTTTGTGGTTATTCTTGATGATCACTTTTTGGTTTATCATGCCCGTCTTGATCTTCCGAAAAACCCGGGCTTTTCGCTATGAGTTTTCGATGCAATTCAATGAAGAGGCCTTTTCTTTAGCACCTGCTGAGGGGCTGGAAAAGCAGTGGAGTTGGGATCGGCTTCAGTCCTATTTGGAAAGCCCCCATTTTTTTCACCTGTACTTTAACCCGCAAAGTTTTTGGCTGGTGCCTAAATCGGCTTGTAAGGATGCTGCGGAATTGCTAGCATTGCGATCCATCCTAAGCAGCCATGTAAAAAAAGGGTAGGAGTCAGAGTTTTTTTTCCATCACCACATGAGGGATGGTGATTTCCGTAAACTCATCACTTGCTACCTGATATCCCATTTTTTCATAAAACCCGATGGCATTTTTACGGGCGTGCATACTGAGGTTTTTATAACCTCGATCTCGGGCCAAATTTTCAGCAAAATTCATCAGGGCTCGTCCTAAACCCTTGCCTTGCTTTTCGTTATAAACGGCCATCTGGCGCAGGCGGAGTGTGGAGGGGTCCTCTTCGATCAGCATACAGCACCCCAGGAGTATATCCTCCTCAAAAGCTCCGATAAGGATATGACGGCTTTCTTTTTCCAGCTCCTCGCGGTCAAAATCCAGCCCTAGGGGTTTTCTTAGTACCGCCTGACGTAACGACACCATTTGCTGGTACTCGGGGCTATCGTGCTCGATAATTTTAAGTGCCATACTTTCTGAAAATAAGGAATTTTCCAGATACTGTTGCGATTTGATCAAAAACTCTATTTTTGCACACTGTAAACCAAACTACAAAATCATGTCAGACATCGCATCAAGAGTAAAGAAGATCATCGTTGACAAGTTAGGAGTTGACGAAGCAGAAGTAACCAACGAGGCCTCTTTCACCAACGATCTGGGCGCAGATTCGCTGGATACTGTTGAGTTGATTATGGAATTCGAAAAAGAATTCAACATTTCTATTCCCGACGAACAAGCTGAGACAATTACCACTGTTGGTCAGGCCGTTTCTTACCTGGAGGAGCACGCCAAGTAAGTAACCGGGTTAGTCCCGTTTTCCTGACCGGAAATAAATTGCACCGCCTTCCCGATACTACTATGGTAAACTGGAAGGCGTTTTTTTTAAAAAACAAGAATCATTTCCTATGCAGCTGAAGCGTGTTGTAGTAACTGGAATGGGAGCCATCACTCCCATTGGTAATACACTCGAAGAATATTGGAACGGACTCCTTAACGGAGTTTCCGGGGCCGATATGATTACACAGTTCGACGCTAGTAAGTTTCGTACCAAATTTGCCTGCGAAATCAAAGGCTTCGACCCTACTCATTACATGGACCGCAAAGAAGCGCGCAAACTGGACCGCTTCTCTCAGTTGGCGTTAGCCGTGAGTGACCATGCCATGCAAGATGCAGGACTTAGCAAGGAAAACATTAATCCCGACCGCGTTGGGGTTGTGTTTGCCAGCGGTATTGGGGGACTTACCACTTTCCAACATGAGGTAACTGACTTTGCTAGAGGAGATGGTACGCCTCGATTCAATCCTTTCTTTATTCCTAAAATGATCCTTGATATCGCTGCCGGACAAATCAGTATGCGACATAATTTACGAGGACCCAATTTTGCCGTAGTGAGTGCCTGTGCCAGTAGTACCAACGCAATCATGGATGCTTTTAATCTAATCCGATTGGGCAAAGCCGATATCATTCTCACTGGGGGAAGTGAGTCGGTAATCAGTGAAGCAGGGGTGGGTGGATTCAATGCCATGAAGGCCATGAGTGAGCGTAATGAGGATCCCAAAACTGCCAGTCGCCCATATGATAAAGACCGCGATGGATTTGTGATGGGAGAAGCTGCAGGTATGTTAGTGTTAGAATCATTAGATCATGCCATTGCTCGCGGGGCCAACATACTTTGTGAAATAGCAGGCTGTGGTGCCACCGCAGATGCCTATCATATTACGGCTCCTCATCCTGATGGATTAGGAGCAAAAAATGTAATGCTGGCAGCGTTAGATGATGCCGGTATGCAAGCGGACGAAATCGACTACATCAACACACATGGTACTTCTACTCCCATCGGCGATGGTGCTGAAGTGAAAGCTATCACACAAGTTTTTGGGGACCATGCCTATCAGCTTAATATCAGCGCTACTAAATCAATGACGGGTCACTGTCTTGGAGCAGCAGGTGTTATTGAAGCCATTGCCAGCATCAAAGCAGTAATGCATGATGTAGTGCCTCCTACAATCAATCATTTTACCGATGATCCGGAAATAGATCCCAAATTGAATTTCACGTTTAATAAGCCACAGCAACGAACAGTACGGGCAGCGCTTAGTAACACCTTTGGTTTTGGGGGACATAATGCCTGCGTTATTGTTCGCAAATACAAAAGCTGAGATTGACTTTATTTACGTAGCTTGAAACTTGTGCGTTGGTTACTCCATTGGCTTGCTGCCCGAAAAAAGAATGCGTTTACCCGTGAACTTTCTAATATTCTCGGGTATCAGCCATACTCCCTAGAACTTTACAAAACGGCGCTTACCCATCGTTCAGTGCGGGATAGTGCCGATCAAAATAATGAACGCTTGGAATATCTTGGCGATGCAATTCTGAGTGCGCTCGTAGCCGATTATTTATTCAAGCGCTATCCCTATAAAGGCGAAGGATATCTTACCGAGATGCGTAGTAAAATGGTTAATCGTCAGCAATTAAATACGATTGCCCTGCGCATGGGTTTAAAGAAAATAACTATATACAATAAAACCGACGGTGCGCTTAAGATCAGTCAGATTTTTGGTAATACGCTGGAAGCGCTCATTGGTGCTGTCTATCTCGATATTGGGTACCTGAAGACAGAAAAATGGGTGCTCAAGAATATCATCCTTCCACACATGTTTGTGGATGATTTGGAGAATCTGGAGATCAATCATAAAAACAAATTATATGCCTGGGCCAGTCGTAAGGGTAAT
>JBMSWW010000022.1:0-13433 GCA_049425065.1 Chitinophagaceae bacterium | reverse complement strand
ATACGCTGGATTTTGACACCATTGATGAAAGGCTGGAAGGAAATCGTCGCTTGTTTACGGTGGCAACTTTAGTGAACGGAGAAGTGATTGCAGAAGGGAAAGCCTTCAATAAAAAAGATGCCTCTCAGTTGGCCGCACAGGCTGCTGTAGAGAAGCTGGGTCTTAATGGGACAGAGAATTCCTGATGGATGGGATTAATGCTTTTTTATCGGACCTCCTGGCATAATTCTACCAGCACCCCTTGCGTGCTTTTAGGGTGCAGAAAGCAGATCAATTTATTATCAGCACCGCGTTTGGGCTGTTCATGTAGGAGTTGAAAGCCCTCTTGCTGCAATCTTTTCATTTCCCCCTCAATATCGTCCACCTCAAAGGCAACATGATGCAGTCCTTCCCCCTTTTTTTCAATGAATTTAGCAATGACGCCCTCGGGGTCTACACTTTCTAATAATTCGATTTTAGACTCACCTGTACGGAAAAAAGCCGTGTTTACTCGTTCTGACTCAACTGATTCCGTCTTATAACAAGGGGTATTAAGCAGTTTCTCGTAGAGGGGTATGGACTGTTCCAGGCTTTTGACCGCAATTCCAAGGTGTTCGATCTTTTTCATGAGAGAGCGTTTGCGATTTTGGTAAAATCATCTACCACAGTGAAATTACCCTATTTAGGTAGAAGCTTTTACGATAATTTTGCAGTTCAAGAGATAATAACCCAAAAATTATGTTGAAGCTACCTATCTATTTGGATCATAATGCTACCACTCCTTGCGATCCTCGCGTGGTGGAAGCTATGGTGCCCTATTTTACGCAGAGTTTTGGAAACGCGGCCAGCCGTAACCACCCTTTTGGATGGCAGGCTGAAGAAGCGGTGGATTATGCCCGTGAGCAAGTGGCGAAATTGATCGGAGCCGATCCTAAAGAAATCATTTTCACTTCCGGAGCTACGGAGGGAGACAACCTGGCTATCAAAGGTGTGTTTGAAATGTATGCTTCTAAAGGAAATCATATTATCACCTGCAATATTGAACACAAAGCAGTACTCGATACCTGCCGTCATTTGGAAAAAGAAGGGGCAGAAGTTACTTATCTCAATGTGAAGCCGAACGGCTTAATTGATTTAGAAGAGTTAGAAGCAGCAATTAAGCCCACTACTATTTTGATTGCCATCATGTATGCAAACAATGAGATCGGTACGGTAATGCCTATGCGTGAAATCAGTGCCATTGCACGTAAACATGGGGTGCTGGTATTTACAGACGGAGTGCAAGCCGTTGGAAAAATTCCTGTGGATGTTAACAAAGATGGAATAGATATAATGGCCTTCACCGCTCATAAAATGTATGGTCCAAAAGGCGTAGGCGCTTTATATGTACGTCGTAAAAATCCCCGAGTAAAAGTGACTGCACAGATCGATGGTGGTGGACATGAAAGAGGCATGCGAAGTGGTACGCTTAATGTGCCTGGCATTGTAGGGTTTGGAAAAGCCTGTGAAATTTGCATGAACGAAATGGAATCCGATGCCGCTCGTATCAGCAAGCTTCGTGATAAACTAGAGAATGCACTTTTGCAGGTAGAAGAATCTTATCTCAATGGGGACAAAGAGCATCGTTTACCACATGTAACGAATATCTCTTTTAAGTACGTAGAAGGCGAAGGACTTATGATGGGCTTCAATAAGAACATCGCACTTTCTTCTGGTTCTGCCTGTACCTCTGCTTCTCTGGAACCTTCCTATGTGCTCAAAGCATTAGGATTGGGGGATGATCTGGCACATAGCTCTCTGCGTTTTGGATTAGGTCGTTATACTACCGAAGACCAGATTGATTACACGATTGAGCATGTAACTAATACCGTAAATAAATTGCGTGAAATGAGTCCTCTTTGGGAGATGTTCAAAGAAGGAATCGACTTGAATACCATTGAGTGGGCACATCATTAATTGAATTATTAGTAAACAATAAATAACTAGATATGGCATATTCAGAAAAAGTAATCGACCACTACCAGAATCCTAAAAACGTAGGAACTCTCGATAAGAGTAAAAACAATGTGGGCACCGGTCTTGTGGGTGCTCCTGAATGCGGTGACGTAATGCGTCTTCAAATTGAAGTAGATGACACCACCGGCGTTATTAAAGATGCTAAGTTTAAAACATTCGGTTGTGGTTCTGCTATCGCTTCTTCTTCTTTGGCTACGGAGTGGTTGAAAGGAAAGACAGTGGATCAGGCGGTTAAAATTGACAACATGACAATTGTAGAAGAGTTGAATCTTCCTCCTGTAAAAATTCACTGTTCTGTATTGGCTGAAGATGCTGTAAAAGCTGCCATCAATGACTACCGTAAAAAGAATGGTTTAGAAGAATTACAGTTTGACGAAAAAGTAGTACACTAATCACTATGAGTACTGCCGCTACACTTTCTCCTGCTGCTACTGAAATGGCCAATACCATTTACGTAAGCGACAAAGCGCGTGAGAAAGTTTTACAATTGTTGGCTGATGCAGGGGTGGCAAACGATCCCAGTTATTTTCTGCGCGTAAGCGTAGTAGGAGGCGGTTGTTCGGGACTCAGTTATAAACTGGACTTTGACAATGAAAAAAAACCTATGGATCAGGAATTTGAGGACAATGATGTAAAGGTGGTAACGGACCTGAAGAGCTTCCTTTATCTGGTGAATACTACCTTGGATTTCTCTGACGGACTCAATGGCAAAGGATTCTACTTTAGTAATCCGAATGCAAGCCGTAACTGCGGATGCGGGGAAAGTTTCTCCGTCTGATTACTTAATATTTGTTAAGGAATGGCCGTTCTTTTGGGACGGCCATTTTCTTGCAGTTTACTTAGTACTTTAGCGGGCATGTGGGGACTTTGTAAAAAAGAACTGATTCAATTCTTTAGCAGTTTAAGTGGCTATATAGCGATTGCTGTATTTCTGATTGTGAATGGGTTGGCGCTTTTTGTATTTGAAGACAATATTTTGGATTTTGGCTATGCCAGCCTCGATCGTTTTTTTGAATTATCTCCCTGGATTTTACTGTTGTTAATTCCAGCCATTACGATGCGAAGTTTTGCAGAGGAATTTAGAACAGGTACTTATGAGGTGTTGTTCACCCAATCCTTGACTCACGCGCAAATTGTAGGGGGAAAATACCTGGGAGCGCTTATTGTAGTGCTCATTGCTTTATTTCCTACGTTTTTATATGCGTTCACCATGGAGACGCTGGCCGCTGACCAGGGAATTGATCGTGGAGCCACGCTGGGTTCCTACGCAGGATTATTTCTATTGTCAGCGGTCTTTACCGCCATTGGAATTTGGTGTAGTAGTCTTACCTCCAACACGGTGGTCGCATTTTTATTAGCCTTACTCTCTTCTGCTTTATTTTATTATGGCTTTAGTGCGGTCAGCCAATTGTCTTTTGTAAGTACCGGCATTGACTATTGGATTGAATGGCTGGGCATCGACTTTCATTATAGAAGTATCAGTCGCGGGTTAGTGGAATTCAGTGATCTTCTCTATTTTATTAGTTTATTGGCTCTTCTTTTTCTATTCACCTTACGAAATCTGCAGCAACGTTCATGAGAAAGATCAGTCATATTTTGATAAAACATCAATGGGGCTGGCTCCTCGTACTCACTCTTTTTGTATTCGTGAATGCGTTGGGTGAATGGGTCCCTTTGCAATGGGATCTTACCAAAGAAAAACGTTATTCCCTGAGTGTTGCCACACAGTCGCTTGCGCAAGAGTTGAAAGATGAACTAGAGGTGACCGTTTTTTTAAAGGGAGAGTTTCCCTCCGGCTTTCGGAAGTTGGCGGCAAATACGGATCAGTTTCTTCGTTTACTGACCAAAGAAAATCCTGGCAAGATTCGTTATCAATTTCTTTCTCCCTTGGAGGAAGTAGCGTTTGGGAAAACATGGGGCGATTCTTTATTAAATCTCGGCGCACTCAATATCAATCTTACGGTACAGAAGAAAGCGGGTCAATCCAGTAATATAATTTTCCCTGTCGCCTTGATTAATTATCAGGGAAAACAATCATTGATTTCTTTATTCCCCGGGGCTAGTAGAACCATTTCTCAGATGGAGTTGAATCGGGCAGAGGCCTTACTTGAATACCAGTTTGCTAATACCTTAGACAAATTATTGCGTCCTGCTAAGCCAGGCATCGCCTATGAAATTGGACATGGAGAACCCGTGGATGAAAGTACCTATCAATTGCGCATGGCCCTTCAAGAAGATTATGATCTGCGAACCATCAATTTAAAAACACAGCCAACCATACCTTATGGAGTTTCACTCTTATTGATGGTAAAGCCCAGTTTGCAGTTTTCAGAAACAGAAAAATTTAAGATCGATCAGTTCTTGATGCGAGGTGGTAAAGCCCTCTTCTTCATAGATAATCTTTATGCGGAAATGGACAGCTTTGCTCATAAGCCTGATATGGTAGCGTTTGATCGTGATTTAAATCTGGGAGATCTTTTCTTCCGATATGGGGCTCGTATCAATACTGATTTGGTCATGGACCTTCGTTGTGAGGTGAGTTATATACAAGTAGGCGGAACTCCCGATCAACCTCAGAATGAATTTTTACCCTGGAATTATTTTCCCTTGGTAAGCTCGCCAATGGTCGATAATAAATTGCGTACCTCTGGTTATATCGGCACTCGTTTTGTAAATTCTATTGATACTATTAATGTTCCAGGAGTGTTAAAAACGCCGCTGTTAGCAAGTTCGGAGCGTGCTCGTGTGTTGAGTACTCCTGCGATCATTTCACTCAATGAAAATAGTATCGAACCCGACAATACTAAATTCAGCAAGGCATTTATTCCTGTAGCCATGTTGTTGGAAGGGGCTTTACCCTCTCTTTACCGAAATAGAATCTCAATTACTAAAAAAGATTCACTAAAAGCAGCGGGCACTCCTTTTGTACAGGAGTCTACCAAGGGTGCGCTAATTGTAGTTGGGGACGGCGATATGGTGCTCAATGAATACATTCCTTCTGTTGATGCACAAGGACAGTATGATCCGCAAGCGCCCTTGGAACCTGTTGAAATGGGATGGAATAAGTATACCCGCTTTGAGTATATTACCGGAGGGGAGGCGGGGCGATATTTTATACCCGTTGCCAACAAAGAATTTCTGTTAAATAGTGTGGAATATCTTGTTAGCAATCCCGCAATTAGTCAGGTACGCAGCAAAGAAATAACCCTTCGCTTGCTGGATGGGGAGCGGGTAAAAGAGCAACGTTTACAATGGCAGCTGCTTAATATCGGCTTGCCGATACTTTTATTATTACTAGGAGGGTTCTTGTATCAATATTGGCGTAAACAGAAATACGCTCGTTAACCAACCTATCTTTGCTTTTTATTTTCAACGCATGAATGTAGATCAAATCAGTTATCTGGTATTTGGACTTGTCTTGATTTTGGCACTGTTCTTTGACTTGGGCTTGCTCAATAAAAAAGATAAGGAGACTACTATTCGTCAGGCTTTGTATCAAACATTTTTCTGGGTCGGGTTAGCCTTGGCCTTTTTTGTGTTTGTGTGGGTGGAAAAAGGACAGCAGTTGGCGCTGGAGTATCTAAGTGCTTACCTGATGGAGTGGAGTTTAAGTATTGACAACATTTTTGTATTCATTCTAATCTTTGCTTCTTTTGGAGTTAATAAAAAGAATTACGGAAGGGTATTGCTTATAGGTATTTTAATGGCCATTGTTTTCCGTATTATTTTTATAACAGTAGGTGTTGCTTTAGTAGAGCGTTTTCATTGGCTACTATATTTATTCGGCGTTTTTCTGGTATATACGGGTTATACCATGTTTACTGCCACAGAAGACCAGGAGTTTGATCCGCGTACCAGTAAGATCTATCGATTTATGCAACGCTTTCTACCCTTGGTCCCTCACGATGGGGGTGGAAGATTTATAGTAAGAGAAAATAATAAACCTGGGTACACTACTTTATTTGTGGTGGTGATTATGCTGGCTGCCATTGATGTTGTATTTGCCTTGGATTCAATACCGGCTGTAATGGGAATCTCCCGCGATCGTTTGGTTATCTATACCTCTAATATTTTTGCAGTACTTGGATTGCGATCTTTATTCTTCTTGCTTCGAGGAGCGGTAAGTAAGTTTGATTACTTTCAACAAGGTATTGCGATTGTACTGGTTTTTATTGGTCTGAAAATGCTCGGGGAACACTGGTTCAATCAGTGGGTTTCCAAGCAAATACAGGTAGCCATCTCCTTAGGCGTGATTGCCCTCTGCATTAGTGGCTCTGTCTTCTATTCCATCTTTATGCAGAAAAAAGGAGTGCCTGCGGATCAGCCAGATCAAAGTATTCTATAAAATAAGTTACTCCTGCAGTATCTGGTAAGTGATATCGTTCGTATTCTGAAAACCTCAGCCAGGGTGGTCCATGATTATGTAGTGGAGCATTTACTGATTGATAGCAGAAAAGCTTTTTCTCCGGCTACCTCTATCTTTTTTGCCATTATATCTCCGCGACGTAATGGTCATGATTTTATTGGGGAGCTGTATCGAAAAGGGGTACGATGTTTTGTAGTGAGTAGTTCTATAGACGGTGTTGATTATCCTGAAGCTACTTTTATACAGGTGCAAGATACGGTTGCCGCCTTACAGCAAATAGCAGCTTGGCATCGTGCGCAATTCAAGATTCCTATAATTGGAATTACCGGAAGTAATGGAAAAACAATCGTAAAAGAATGGTTGTTTCAATTACTACATCAGGAGTATGCTATTGTCAGAAGTCCCAAAAGCTATAACTCGCAGGTGGGTGTTCCCTTAAGTGTTTGGCAGATTCGTTCTTATCATACCTTGGCGATATTTGAGGCAGGTATTTCTCAGCCTGGAGAAATGGAAAAGTTAGAAGCGATAATTCGCCCCACGGTTGGTGTTTTTACCTCGCTGGGTGAGGCGCATAGTGAAGGATTTGTCTCTAAAGAAGAGAAAGAAAAAGAGAAAAGAAAATTATTTATACATGCTCATGTTCCAACTTCTCTTACGATAGTGAAAACAATTGCACAGGCAGACAGCACTGAGATTATTGCTAAGTCTCCTGCTGATGATAGTGAAGCGTCTATAAAAATTCCATTCACGGATGCGGCATCAATTCAAAATGCGATTACTTGTTGGGAAGTGCTATTGCATTTGGGTTATGCGCAAGATATAATTTCGGTGCGCATGAGAGCACTCACGGCTATTGATATGCGCTTGAGTTTAAAAAAAGGAGTTAATCATTGTTTGCTGATCAATGATAGTTATAGCGCAGATATTAGCTCACTGGTGATTGCCTTAGGATTTATGGCGCAGCAGCATGGGGGACTTCGGCGAACGGTGATACTTTCCGATTTTTTACAGAGTGCTGAAACGGATGAACATCTCTATGAACAGATTGCTCAATTACTGAATAGATATCAGGTAAAGCGTATAGTAGCCATTGGTGAAAAAATTTCTCAATGGTTGCCTGCTTATGCTAAAGCCTATGCAATCGCCGTAGAAACATTTCCAAATACAGAGAAATTTTTTACGTATTTATCTCATTCGAATTTTAAAGAGGAAATTATTTTAGTGAAAGGGGCCAGAGTGTTTACCCTGGAAAGGGTGATTAAGTTTTTAGAACAGAAGGCTCATCAGACTCGTTTAGAAATTGAATTACCCGCCCTTCTTTATAACTGGCAGCAATATAAAAAGCACTTGCCCGCTCACACTAAGGTAATGGCGATGGTGAAGGCCTTTGCCTATGGAAGTGGGGCTGCTGAGGTAGCTAATCTATTACAATATCACGGCGTTGATTACTTGGGAGTGGCCTATGCCGACGAAGGGGTAGAATTGCGGAAAGCAGGAATTACCCTTCCTATTATGGTCATGAATACGGAGATATCTGCATTTGAAGTACTAGTGGAATATCAGTTAGAGCCTGTATTGTATTCTTTCCATATTGCTGATCATTTTGATCAATACCTGCAACGGGAGGGAATACAAGAATATCCGGTGCATTTGGAAATAGAAACAGGCATGAATCGTCTGGGATTTTCAGTAGCAGATATAGATGTATTGGGGCAACGACTGCAGTCGAGTACAAGTTTTCAAGTGCAATCGGTTTTTTCTCATTTGGCGGCTAGTGAAGATCTACGGCAAGATGATTTTACAAAATTACAAGTCACTAAGTTTAACGATGCAGCTTCTCGTTTACAAAAATTAGCAGAGCGACCTTTCCTTTTTCATATTGCTAATTCAGCTGCGGCTATCCGCAACCCGGAATTAGCATTGGATATGGTTCGATTGGGTATTGGATTATACGGTGTTGAAACAAGTGCCAGCTTATTCTTGCAACCGGTAACAGCCCTCTATTCTACGATTGCCCAAATAAAAGAAGTAGAAGCTGGAGAATCTATCAGCTATAACAGAAAAACAATTCTACAAAGACGCTCCCGTATTGCTACCATTCGCCTTGGTTATGCAGATGGCTATCCACGCCAACTAGGTAACGGGGTGGGCAAAGTATACCTGCAAGGAAAATTAGTGCCCATTGTGGGTACTATTTGTATGGATATGTTCATGATCGATGTTACTGATGTTCCAGCAGTGAAAGAAGGCGATGAGGTGGAATTATTTGGAAAAAATCTTCCTGTCCAGCAGGTAGCGATATGGGCAGGTACCATCCCCTATGAAATCTTAACGGGGATTTCTCAGCGCGTGACACGTGTTTACTTTGAAGAGTAATTACAGTACCTGTGTGGTATCAGAAACTGTGCTGTTTGTAGTGCCAGTGGGTGCTGCAATCTCTTCTTCCTTTTTTCGTATGAGCTGTTTTTGGAAAAACAACAAAGTGAGTACACCTACAGAAATAGAAGCATCTGCAATATTGAAAATGGGGCTGAAAAATTCAAAGTAATCACCGCCAATATATGGGATCCATTTTGGAAATTGTCCTTGGAAGATGGGGAAGTATAGCATGTCCACTACACTACCATGCATAAAAGATGCATATCCTTTACTAGAAAATTCAGCAATACCGAGATAGCCCATATAGTCATTTAGTGCTGTGCTAAAATGAAGACCCTTGTCGAAGATCATTCCATAGAATAAGCTGTCAATTAAATTACCAGCGGCTCCTGCATAAATTAATCCTGCACAGATGATAAAGCCCTTGGTATATTTTTCTCTAATAAACTTGCCTAAATACCAAGTACCAACTATTACTGCTACTAACCTGAATGAAGTCAGAATCATCTTTCCGGTTTCATTTCCAAATTTCCAGCCCCAGGCCATTCCGGGATTTTCGATGAAGTGCAATCGAAACCAGTCCCACCCAAACACCCGCAGAATTTCTCCGGTGGGATGTGTGGTTTTTACCCATATTTTGAGAGCCTGGTCGGCAACTAAAATGAGCACGATCAGCAAGAGGAGTTGGTTTCGTTTCATGCTTGAATTTAAATTTTTCCCACCATTTTTTCGGGACGTACCCATTCATCAAATTGCTCAGAGGTTACATAGCCCAATTTTACTGCCATCTCCTTGAGGGTAGTCCCTTGCTTATGTGCTTTCTGTGCAATTTCTGCTGCTTTGTAATACCCAATTTTTGTGTTGAGTGCAGTCACCAACATCAAAGAATTGTCTACGTGTTTTTTGATATTCTCTTTAATGGGCTCAATGCCTACGGCACATTTATCATTGAAAGAGATACATCCTTCACCGATTAAACGTGCACTGTGCAGGAAGTTAAAGATCATGACGGGCTTGAAAACATTCAATTCAAAGTGACCCGTGGCTCCTCCAATATTTATGGCTACGTCATTGCCTAACACCTGTGCCGCAATCATTGTTAATGCTTCGCACTGCGTGGGATTCACCTTACCGGGCATAATAGAAGATCCGGGCTCATTGTCTGGAATAAAAATTTCTCCAATGCCACTACGCGGACCTGAGGAAAGCATACGGATATCGTTCGCAATCTTCATCAAACTAACGGCCACTGTCTTCAAGGCGCCATGGGCTTCAACAATTGCATCATGGGCTGCTAATGCCTCAAATTTATTATCTGCCGTTACAAAAGGATGGCCAGTTAATTTAGCAATATGCTTCGCTACATTTTTATCATAATTGGGAGGCGTATTAATACCCGTGCCTACTGCTGTTCCTCCAAGGGCCAACTCTTTTAAATGATCGAGAGAGTTCTTGATGGCTTTTAATCCATGATCTAATTGAGAAACATAGCCACTGAATTCTTGTCCCAAGGTAAGTGGCGTCGCATCCATAAAGTGTGTGCGTCCAATCTTCACCACTTTCATGAACTGCTTACTTTTTTTGGCCAAGGTGTCGCGCAGCTTTTTAACACCAGGAATGGTGTTCTCCACCAAAACAGTATAAGCAGCAATGTGCATGGCTGTAGGGAAGGTATCGTTGGAAGACTGTGATTTGTTCACGTCATCATTGGGATGCAGAAATTTTTCTTTGTCTGTGAGCTTGCCACCTTTTAGCACATGACCTCTGTACGCAATCACTTCATTCATATTCATGTTGCTTTGTGTACCACTACCTGTTTGCCATACTACTAATGGGAAGTAATCGTCTAATTTTCCTTTGAGGATTTCGTCACATACTTTTCCGATCAACTGTGATTTATTTTTTGGCAGCACTCCGGCTTCTTGGTTCGTAATAGCTGCTGCTTTTTTTAAATAGGCAAAAGCGCGGATTATTTCCTTAGGCATCCGGTTGATGTCCTGCGCAATTTTAAAGTTTTCTATACTGCGTTGTGTCTGGGCACCATAATAAGCATCAATGGGAACTTTTACTTCTCCCATCGTGTCTTTTTCAATTCTGTATTCCATAAAAAGGGTATTTATGAGCGATGCAAAGGTAGCCAAAATGGGGGCATGCTATGGGAAGGAAAGCTAAAAGTTCGGCTTTCTCTTTTCAAGAAAAGCCGTAACTCCCTCTTTCATTTCGGGAGTTCCAAAGCATTCTCCAAACAAACGAACTTCTTCCTGATAACCGTTTTTTGATTTATCGTAAAATGAATTGACGGCGGCTATTACACGGCCTACAGCGTTAGGGCCCTTACTTAAAATAGTCTTCAATATTTTTTTTGTTTCCTCTAACAGTGTATCTGCGCTGGTGATATGATTGACAAGGCCCAATTGCTGCGCCTTCATAGCATCGATCATATTGCCACTCATCATCAATTCCATGGCTTTGCCTTTGCCTACTAATTGCGTGAGTCGCTGGGTGCCGCCATAGCCGGGAATAAGTCCCAGGTTAACTTCGGGTTGTCCAAATTTTGCATGATCGGCAGCAAGTCTAAAATGACAGGCCATGGCCAATTCACAACCTCCACCTAAGGCAAAGCCATTTACAGCGGCTATAATCGGTTTGGGGCAATTTTCTATACGGTCAAATAAGTCCTGTCCACGCTTAGCTAGTAGTGAAGCCTCTTCGCGGTTGAGTTTAGTGAACTCACTGATATCTGCTCCGGCCACAAAGGCTTTGGGTCCAGCACCCGTAATGATGACCGCTTTTACAGACGCCTGTTCTTCTACTTCCTGCATCACCAACTCGAGTTCATTAAATACATCTTTGTTAAGCGCATTCATTTTATCTACTCGGTTGATTACAACGGTGAGAATACCCTCTTCTAATATGCAGAGCAAGGTCTGGTATAGTCCGGATAAATTATGGTCCATAAAATCAATTAAAGTATTTAGCGACGATTGGCCACTACCCATTCCTTAATGTAGTCGGCTATTTCATGCGTATGAGACCCCGGATGGAAAAGTTTTCCCACTCCCAATTTCGTCAGAGACTCAATATCTTCTTCAGGAATAATTCCTCCTCCGGTGAGCAATACATCATCCAATCCTTTTTCTTTCAACAATTGAATGATTTTGGGAAAAACAGTATTGTGTGCTCCTGAAAGAATTGAGATGCCGATTGCATCCACATCTTCCTGCAGGGCGGTATTTACTACCATTTCAGCAGTTTGTCGAAGACCGGTGTAAATAACTTCCATGCCGGCGTCTCTTAAAGCGGCCGCAATGATTTTGGCACCCCGGTCATGTCCGTCCAGTCCAACTTTTGCTACCAAAACGCGTACAGGTCTATTCATGGCAAGAAACTTGTTGCAAAAATAGGTTCTTTCCTTTTGATACTTATAGTTTGCCCAAGGCTGCCTCCAGGCGGCATAGCGTCTCTTCTTTTCCCAAGAGGGTAGCAATATCAAAAACACCAGGACCAAATTTTCCACCCACCAGCATGATGCGTAGGGGAAGCATTAGTTCACCTACTTTTATGTTGTGGGTAGTCGCAATTTCTTTGAATTGAGTTTCCAACATCACGGCATTCCAGTCTGCATGTTCTTTGTATGCTTTGAGAAGTAATTGAAAGAATTCTTTTTTAGCATCACTCCACTTAGTCAAAATAGACTCCGTGTCTATTTGGAGAGGACGTTGAAAAAAGAAACCTGCTTGCTCCGTAAAATCAGTAACCAAATGGCAACGCTCTTTCACTAGTCCAATCACCTGTTCTAGTACATCTGTATTAGTTACCTCGATTCCTTGTTTTGCAAGTGTGTTTCTTACGGCTGGCATTAAGGCGCTGTTACTACTTTTCTTAATCCATTCGTGATTGAACCATTTGGCTTTCTCATAATCAAATTTGGCACCGGCGCTATGTACACGGTCCATCGAAAAAGCGGCTATCAATTCTTCTTTGGAATAAATCTCTTTTTCAGTTCCCTCGTTCCAGCCCAATAATGCCAAAAGGTTAATAAAGGCTTCTGGTAAAAATCCTTTTTCACGGAAACCTTCTGTCAATTCTCCTGATTTTGGATCGGCCCAATTCATCGCAAATACAGGGAAACCATATTTAGCGCCATCTCTCTTGCTAAGCTTACCATTGGGGCCCAGAATTAAGGGGAAGTGCGCCCATTGAGGCATTTTTTCTAATCCGAATAAATATTTCCAGAGTAATAGATGTACTGGCGCAGAAGGTAGCCACTCCTCTCCACGGAAAGCATGTGTAATTTTCATGAGGTAATCATCTACTACTACCGCCAAGTGGTAGGTTGGCATTCCGTCCGCTTTCAACAATACTTTATCATCTACCGTTCCGGTTTCAAAACTTACTTCGCCGCGTATCATGTCGTTAAAAGAAACCGTTTTATCCTGTGGCATTTTAATGCGAATCACATAGGGCGTACCTGCTGCGAGTAATTCTTTAGTTTCTGTTTCAGTTAAGTTGAGTGAATTGCGCATTTTCATACGCACATGATGATCATATTGCGGAGAAGGATTTTCTACTGATCTCATTCGCTCTCGCATTTTTTCTAATTCTTCCGGAGTGTCAAACGCGTAATAAGCGTTCCCTTGTTCAATTAATCTTAATGCAAATTCATGATAAATAGCCTTGCGTTCACTCTGAC
>JBMSWW010000021.1:0-14704 GCA_049425065.1 Chitinophagaceae bacterium | reverse complement strand
ACTTTGACGAATCTGATCATACACACGACCTGTTGAGAAGTTGGCAAAAGTGGTGGTGAAAGGGATCTTGCCGCCAATCGTCAAGCCAGCTGCTACTCCAATCATATTTGCTTCCGCCATTCCACATTGGATACAGCGCTCCGGAAATTCTTTCATGAACAGATTTAGTTTGAGAGATCCCGCCAAATCCGCAGTGAGGGCTACGATGTTAGGATTCTTACGGGCAGCAGCTACGATGCCGTCTCCAAATCCGCTTCGGGTGTCTTTATTTCCGGTAGATTGTATGGCTTTAAGCATGACGCAAAAATAGGTGTTAGGGTTGTACTTATGAATTGAAAACTGTAGCGCCAGCTTTTAATGCTTGTTCCCATTTCCAGGCAGTAGACATGATATCGTCCAGGCTGTATTTTGTTTCCCAGTCCAATACTTTTTTTGCCAGGTCATTATTAGCGTAAATGGCTATTACATCACCGGGCCGGCGAGGACCGATTTCATAATTCAGCTTGGTGCCGCTTGCTTTTTCGAAGGCATGAATGGCTTCCAGCACCGTATTTCCATTACCGGTACCCAAATTGAATACTTCGCAGGATGATTTATTCTTTTCACTTTCTAAATAGCGTAGCGCCAGAGTATGGGCATGGGCTAAATCACACACATGAATATAGTCTCTAATACAAGAACCATCTCTCGTGGGATAGTCATTGCCATGCACCCATAATTTTTCGAGTTTGCCGATAGCAGTTTGTGTAATAGCGGGCACTAAATTTTGTGGTTTACCCAAGGGCATCTCTCCAATGAGCGCTGAGGGGTGGGCCCCGGCCGGATTAAAATATCGTAAGAGAATGTGTTCGGCTGCGGAGTTGCGCGCAAAGTTGCGGATAATTTGTTCGCTCATCTGTTTGGTAGAGCCATAGGGAGACTCTGCCAACTTCATGGGAGTTTCTTCAGTTACAGGAATATGATCTGGATTGCCATACACCGTGCAAGAGGAAGAAAATACAAAGTGAGACACCCCAAACTCTTCTACGCACTTCAACAAATTCACCAGTGAAAAAAGATTATTCTCAAAATAAAGCAATGGCTGTTCTACGGATTCTCCTACGGCCTTGTAGGCTGCAAAATGAACTACACCGGTAATGTCTGTGTGTTCCTCAAAAACTGCATAGGTGTCTTCGTAATTGCAGAGGTCAATTTTATAATGCTTTACTCTTTTTCCTGTAATTTTTTCAACAGCATCTAAAACTGATGCATGAGAACGAGCATTATTGTCGAGGCAAAGAACTTCGTATCCGTTTTCAATGAGATCAACGAGCGTGTGTGAACCAATATAGCCGCAACCGCCAGTTACAACAATTTTTGACATAGGAATAGTTACACGGCAAATCTCCGGAATAATAGTGAATGGCTTTTAAAAAATTAGAAGAATCTTAGGATCCAATAGACAAGGCCGGCTAATAAAGCGCTGATCGGAATAGTAAGAATCCAAGCCCAAATTAAATTGATGGTTACGCCCCAACGAACTGCCGAAAGACGTTTGGTAGCTCCTACTCCCATAATGGCACCTGTGATTGTATGGGTAGTACTTACCGGTATTTTAAGCGCTTCCGTGATAAATAAGGTTAGCGCACCTGCGGTTTCAGCAGCCACTCCTTCGAAGGGGGTTACCTTGGTGATACGGGTTCCCATAGTTTTTACAATCTTCCATCCGCCACTCATAGTGCCCAACCCAATAGCAGCATAACAGGAAATGGGCACCCAGTTGGGCATTTCTTCAAAGGAGGAAATATTACCTCCTGCAATTAAGGCTGCCGTAATAATACCCATTACTTTTTGTGCGTCATTTCCTCCATGCCCAATACTAAAAGCTGCTGAAGAAACTAGCTGTAGTTTTTTAAACCATACGTTAGCTCTATGCGCATTCAGATTGCTTATATAAAGTGCAAACACCGCCATGATCATAAGTATAAAGGCGAGTAGGATCCACTTGAAGTTTTTGGAATAAAATATTACCTGGACGTAGTAACTCTCATAATGCGTTTTACCCGCTAATTTTTGGGGATCTAATATTAGATTAGTGCCGAGGAAATAAAACACATATAATATCACTAGGATAGAGAAAATCTTAGAGGTCCAGCCTTTGCGGAAGGAGCTCAAGAACCATAAAGACATAATAAAGGCCATCAACATGCCTACTATAGGAGCTAAGAAAATAAAGCTGGCTGTTTTCAGGATTACAGTAGAGTTTACTGCATCAATACCTGCTGCTGCAATACCCGCTCCGGCAAATCCTCCAATCAAGGTATGGGAAGAGGAAGAGGGAATTCCAAACCACCAGGTAAGTAAGTTCCAAGTGATGGCAGCGATTAGTCCGGAAAAAATCACTTTCATCATTACCCCCGATTCTACTGCCTCTGCATTCACTGTTTTGGCAACTGTATTTGCCACGCCATGGTCCTTGAAAATAAAGTAGGCTGCTGAATTAAATACTGCCGCCCAGAGTACTGCTTGAAAGGGGGTTAATACTTTAGTAGATACAACAGTAGCAATAGAATTAGCCGCATCATGAAAGCCATTAATGTAGTCAAATACCAAGGCTAGCACTATGATTGAGATCAGAAAAGTAGTCATGGTCTAATTACGCGTATTTGATAATGATGGATTCAATCACATTGCTTGCGTCCTCACATTTATCTGTTGCTAATTCCATAACTTGATAAATCTCTCTTTTCTTGATTACTTCTTTAGCGTCTGCCTCTGTAGCAAAGAGGCGTTCAATGCTCATATCAAAAACATCATCAGCCTGGTTTTCTATGCTATTTATTTTAATCATAGCCTCAGTGATCGCTTTTATATTCTTCATATCACGAAGGTTAGTTACTGCAATTTTTACCTGCTGACAACCTTGCTCGATTAACTCTGCAAACTTTTGCATTCCCATGTCATTTGTATTAACACGGTAAAAGTTCATTTTTTTAGCTGATCCATAAATGTAGTCTGCAATATCATCTAGTGATGTGGCGAGATAATGGATGTCTTCTCTATCAAAAGGGGTAATAAAGTTTCTGCCTAGTTCAGTGAATAGGCTGTGAGTGAGGTCATCATTTTGATGTTCCAGATCTTCAATAACTGCAATCAATGTAGCTCTTTTGTCTATATCTGTTTCTGCTACAACGGCTTTCAATTGGGCGCCCATTTTGCTGAGGTTATCAGCAACCTGTTCAAAAAGTTCAAAAAACACTGTGTTTTTGGGCATGAAAATTTTCAGGAATGAGTTAAGTCCGGCCATATGTCAGTTTTTGCTAATTATCAAAGTTGTAAAAGTAGGGTAAGCATTTATGTGTAATTGAGTTAGTCATAAATTAATATAAACTTAATATACGGAACCTTTCTAAAGAAGAATTTTGCCATTAGTACTTTTAGTTTACGTCAATGTTAGGAAATTATTATAAAATAATTAAATGTACCAGAATCAACCAATTGCCAAAAACATTCTTTCGCTACAACTGATACCCATCTTACTTCTAATTTTATTAATGGCAACTCCTGCATTAGCCCAAACTAATGCTGAAGTAAAGCCGCCTAAGTGGTACGAATCAATCAATCTTAGGGGGTATGTTCAAGCCAGGTATAATCGTTTATTTGAAACCAATTCGGCATTAAAGTGTGAGCAATGTGATCGTAGTTGGGGGGATAAAGGCGGGTTTTTTATTCGGCGACTTCGTCTCATTTTTTATGGGCAAATCAATCCACGTGTCTATTTTTATATACAACCTGATTTTGTTAGTAGCGCCTCAACAAATTCGCTACATTTTGGACAAATTCGCGATGCTTATTTCGACATTGGAATAGATAAAAAAAGTGAATTTCGATTAAGGGTTGGGCAAAGTAAAGTGCCATATGGTTTTGAAAATATGCAATCAAGTCAAAACCGCCTGCCACTTGATCGAAACGACGCATTGAACAGTGCGGTTTCAAATGAGCGTGATCTAGGGGTGTTCTTTTATTGGGCGCCTCAACAAAAGAGAAAACTATTTTCTGATTTAGTTCGAGATGGTTTAAAGGGGAGTGGAGACTATGGTGTTTTTGGGCTTGGTATATATAATGGCCAAACGGCGAATCGGCCTGAATTAAATAACCAACAACATAAAGTAGTTCGGCTATCCTGGCCATTTAAATTAAATAAACAAATAATTGAGGCTGGGGTACAAGCTTACACTGGAAAGTATACAATACCAAAAGAACAATTATCTAATGGGGTAAAAGTAAATCCTACATTTACGTATTTAGAAAAAAGGTTGGCAGGTTCTTTTATACTTTATCCCAAACCTTTTGGAGTTCAAGTTGAATATAATGTCGGTCAGGGACCTCAGTTTGATAAGACAAAAGATTCTATTAGTACTATGCCTCTTAAGGGTGGTTATTTGCTGTTATCTTATTTGCGAAAGCTAACTAAAGGGGCTATATTGATTCCTTTTACCCGATATCATATTTATCAAGGAGGCAAAAAGCATGAATTAGATGCTAGGAGTTACAATGTGAATGAATTAGAATTAGGAGTAGAATGGCAGCCAATCAAACAGTTTGAATTAGTGCTTATGTACACTTTCTCAAGTCGTCGTTTTGAAGATTTCCAAAAGCAGGATAATTTGCAAAAGGGGAGCTTAATGCGAATCCAAGCTCAGATAAATTTTTAGGGTTATTTTAATTCTTTCATAATTACTTAACGTCTTCTTAAACTACGGATAACAGAGGTAGGTGATTTTTGCACTCAAATAAGTGCAAATGCGTCATTTGAAGTATTTAGGATCTTTTGTTCTTTTATTCTATTTTAACAATCTTTACTTATCTGCTCAGCAACTTACTGGTAGAGTCAGCAATTCTAAAAACGAGTCGCTGGTTGGAGTATCCGTAAAGATCAAAGGAACTTCAAAAGGAACGACTACTGATGGCGATGGTCGTTATATGCTCTATTTCGGAAGTGGGAAAAAGTATGTGTTAGAGATATCTGCTATAGGGTATGAGACAAAAATTATCAATGAGGTAGAGGTTTCTAGTGGGGACTTTGATGAGTTAAATATTATTCTAGAGGTTCAACCAAAAGTTGAGAACGATGTTATAGTTACAGCTAAAACATCTACTGCAAGGCGAGAGTCTGTTAACTCGATGATTGCATTTCAGCGAAATGCAAACACGCTTGCTTCTGTGATTGCCGGCGAAACCATTCGTCGTTCGCCGGATCGTAATACAGGAGAAGTATTAAAGCGTACTCCCGGTGCTAGTTTACAGGAGGGAAAATTTATAGTCGTTAGAGGCTTGGCAGATCGGTACAACCAAGCTATGTTAAATGGGATTTTACTTACTAGCACAGAGCCTGATCGTAAAACATTTTCCTTTGATTTAATTCCCTCTTCGATGATTGATAATCTTGTTATCAATAAGGCTTTTTTGCCTGAGTATCCTGGGGAATGGGCAGGAGGTTTAATACAGGTGAATACAAAAGATATTCCTTCACGTAATTTCTTTCAGGTACAAATAGGTTCGGGAGTCAACACCCAAGTATTGGGAACTTCCTTCTATAAGGATCAGCATAGCCCTACGGATTGGATGGGATTTGATAATGGTAGCCGTTCGTTGCCTGCTTCCTACACCAGAAAGGCAGCTTTCGACACCTTGTCTTTTGCTGATAAAACAGCCATAGGACAACAATTACGTAATGCCTGGTCGCCAATCAATAGTTCTGCAAGACCGAATCTGGCATTGCAGTTGAATGGGGGCTTAAGCGGAAAATTATTTGGAAAGTCAGTAGGTGCTGCTTTAGGAATTTCATACAATCGTAACTACAGGTTGCAACAGTTAGTTAATCGATCTAACTCTTTATCCGATAATATTTTTAGTGTGAATTACGATTACACAGATAATCGTTACATCGAGGATGTAAATGTGGGGGCTATTACTAGCATAGCAATGAAATTGAATGGGTCCAATCGCTTATCATTTAAGTCCATCCTTAGTATAAATGCACCTTCTTCCGTTACTAAGCGAGAGGGAACTGATTATAATCGTGCAGAGAATCTCATAGCCAACGAACTCCAATTCAAACAAAATACTTTCTTCACTTCTCAATTAGCTGGGGATCACTCCATCAATGCTGGGCTTAAGTTAAAATGGTATGGAGCCTTTACCATTCTGGATGGGTATATCCCAGATCAGCGAAGAATTGCCTACACTCGCTTAGCAGGTACGCAAGATCCATATGCATTATTACTTTCCAATACGCTTTCTCAGCAAAGTGGCAGTAGAATTTATCAAACACTTAGCGATTATATCTATACGGCAGGTAGTGATTTGAGTTATGGCTTTAATTGGCTGGGTCAAAAACAAACGATCAAAGGTGGTTATATGATTCAAGTAAAAGATCGCTTGTATGACGCACAGCTTTTTGCCAATTATCTTCCGAAAGACAATCCTGCCATACGCTTGCTGCCTGCTACTTCGGTATTTGCTCCAGAAAATTTTGGCAATGGACTTGATAATAAAATAGCATTTGATGCTATCAAGGGTAAGACCTTTCGTTACATGGCTAACACAATTTTGAATGCCGGCTATCTTCAATTTGACAATCAGCTTACTTCAAAGCTTCGTTTAGTATGGGGATTGCGCGCAGAGCATTATGACCAATTGGTGGGAAGTGTAAAGACATGGGATCCTCGGCATTCTTATACCAAAGTGCTGGATTTTCTACCTGGTTTGAATGCTACTTATAAATTAACTACGAAAACTAATCTTCGTTTAGCCACTTCACAAACAGTTATTCGTCCTGAACTCAGGGAGCTGTCATTTTTGAATATTTATGATTTTGAGCTAAATGCCTCTGTACAAGGAAATCCTTTCCTGAAGAGAACGAAAATAACTAATCTGGATCTTCGGTATGAGCTTTATCCTAAAGCTGGCGAGGTGTTAACCGCGGGTGTTTTTTATAAGTCATTTCATAATCCCATCGAGCAACTTTTCAATGAGGGAATTGGAGGCGCCAGTACTTTTAGTTTTCAAAATGCAAATAAGGCAACCGCCTACGGAGTTGAGTTTGAACTACGTAAAAAATTATTATTTGTAAATCTGCTGAAAAACTTTACGTTCCAGGCAAACGCATCCTATATCAAAAGTCAAGTAAAGGATGAGGCGTTCAAAATAGATCGTCCTTTACAGGGACAATCGCCTTACCTGATCAATGTGGGATTGTTGTATGATCAGAAAAAGTCGGATATAAGTAGTACTCTCTTATTCAATATTATCGGTGAGCGAATTTATCTTGTTGGCGATCTTACTTCAGGTGCAGGCTCTCCAGATATATGGGAAGCGCCTCGTCCATTACTTGATTTTCAACTTACAAAAAAGGTTATTGATAAAAAAGGACAGCTCCGTTTAAATATTGCTGATATTTTAAATGCAACTCAGTATTTCTATCAAAATAGCACTACTAATGTACGTCTGCAAAAGGAAGTAGACGCTTATCGATTTACTCGCCGGCAGGGAACCACTATCAGTATCTCCTTCCAATTAAACCTATAAAAATTTAAATACTCATATCATGAAAAATGCAGTTCTATCCATTGTTGCTCTGCTAACTTTGTTCATCACTAGCTGCCGTAAAATTGAGACGGATGGCGAAATACAAGTGGTAGTTGTTAACGGAGGAGGATCTTCCACTACAGGACAAACTATCACACTTCAAGGCCGGATCAGTGCAGATACAATTCTGAGCAAACAAAATACCTATATCTTGAAGGGATTAGTTTATATGGTTAATAATAAGACCATGACCATTGAACCTGGAACCGTTATCAAAGGCTCTTTCAGTGGCTCTGATGTAGCTGCACTGATTATTACTCGCGGTTCAAAAATCATTGCTGAGGGAACGCCCACTGAACCCATTGTTTTTACCTCTGCTTCACCTAATCCACAGTCTGGAGACTGGGGTGGTATCGTTATTTGCGGAAAAGCTCCTATCAATACTTCTTTTAATGGTGTGACGGGTTTGTTTCAGGTAGAGGGCGGAGTTGATAATGCAAATGGCGATGGATTAGCCGGTTCGGGAGATGCAGTGGCTCCAACCCCCCTGCCTAATGATAATTCAGGGGTATTAAGTTATGTACGAATTCAATATGCGGGGTATGCTTTTCAACCTGACAAAGAAGTGAATAGTCTCACTTTAGCGGGTGTTGGAAGTGGAACAACTATTAGCAATGTGCAGGTTACTTATGCGAAGGATGATGCTTTTGAGTGGTTTGGGGGTACGGTGAATTGTAAATATTTGATTGCTTATAAAACGCAGGATGATGATTTTGATACCGATAATGGCTTTAGCGGTAAAATACAATTTGGTTTAATACTTCGTGATTCACTTATTGCAGATATTTCTCGCTCAGAGGCCTTTGAAAGTGACAATAATGCCAGTGGTACTACAGCTACTCCTCAGACTACTGCAATTTTTAGCAATATCACTGCAATAGGCCCTCGTGCTACTCTATCTAATGTGGGCAATGCACTTTTTCGTGGTGCTGCACATATCCGCCGCAATTCAGGAATTTCTATATATAACAGTATCATCATGGGCTGGCCAAGAGGTATTGAGGTGGATGCTACTACTGGTCGCTCAACGGCGCTTAATATTGAAGACAGTACTATCCGTTTTAGAAATAATACGCTAGCAGGGAATACTGTCAATACTTTTTTTGCAGGAACCGCTGGCGCTTCTATCAGCAATAATGCTTCTTTTGCGGCATGGATTACCAGACCATTTTATAACAACGATATTTTAGTGAATTGTGCTGATGCGAAATTAATTCAGCCTTTCAATTATACTGCGTTTGACCCTACACCTTTTGCAGGATCAAGTGGTAACCAAAAGATTTTATCGGGTGCTGGATTTACGGACGCAAAATTCACTAATGATAGTTTTTTTGATAAGACAGTAACTTTCCGCGGCGGAGTGGCTCCAGCAGGTCCATTAGCTAGCTGGTGGAAGGGCTGGACTATTTTTAATTAATAGTCTTGCATCTTTGATTCTGTATACTTGATTTGATTTAGAATGTCCGCCATGGAGCGGGCATTCTCTTTTTAAACAATCTCCTCAATTAGCTGCTAGTTGGAAGCGTAAACCCAATCGTGGTACCTACCTGTTCAGTGCTGCGCACGTGGATAGTTTGCCCGTGGGCTTCTATAATGTGTTTACATATAGCCAACCCAAGTCCGCTACCACTTATATCTCTACTTCTACCAGTCTCTGTTCTGTAGAAGCGTTCAAAAATTCTACTTAATTCTTTTGGTGCGATGCCAAGTCCATCATCTGTGATCTCTATCAATAAATGCTTGCCGTCCATTCGATAAATACTGGCCATAATCTGTCCATTTATTTTGCCATACTTTATGGAGTTTTCAACAAGATTCAATAATACTTGTCGGATTCTCTCCTCATCGGCGTAAGCTACTATGGGAGATTCACAACCTTTTTTTATCTGACAGGTGATTTTAGCTTGGTCAGCTTTATTCGCTAAACTTTCAAAAACATCTTTGATTAGTTCTTGAATAATAAAATTGCCTTTAATAAGCGCTAACTCGCCAGACTCCAATTTCGATATTTGTTGCAGATCGTTGAGCAAATTGGTTAAGCGATCTACATTTTTAGCGGTATTTTCCAAGTAACGACGATTCACTTGAGGATCATTCAGCGCTCCTTCTAGTAGTGTTTCAATATATCCTTGAATGGCAAAAATTGGGGTGCGGAATTCGTGGGAAAGATTTTGTAAAAACTCGCGGCGAAATTGTTCATTTTTTTTCAACAACTCCATCTCTTGTTCATAGCTTTTTGCCCAATCTTCCACATCTTGACTTACCTCCTCAAGGGTTTTTTGTGGAAGTACGTATTTATAATAGGTCTCCTCTTTTTTAGTGGCTTTGGTTTTGTGAATGAATTTGTAGATCAGTTTGATCTTACGATTGATAAAATTCTCCAGCAAAGTGGCAATGATCCAATAGCTGGCACCAAAGATCCCCAAGAAGGATACTAGCCCCCAGTACCACTGATTACTAATACTAGCTATGAATAAACTTTCTGGAATAGATAAAAATACCGCAGTAACGAACGCTATTTGTCGGGGGGTAATAATGGTACGGGAATCAAGCATTCATAAATTTCTCTATGCAAAGATAGGAGGGATTCTCACTATTCTAGGCTGAACTTGTAGCCTACGCCTTTTACGGTACTGATGCAGTCGATACCGAGTTTTTGTCTAATTTTTCGGATATGGACATCAATAGTACGGTCTCCTACAATCACCTCATTGCCCCATACCTGGGCTAAAATTTCGTTACGTAAAAACACGCGTTCGGGCTTTTTGATGAGCAGGTGCAATAACTCAAATTCTTTTTTTGCCAACTCTACTTTTTCCCCTTCCACAAACACCAGAAACTTTTCCGGGTCTACCACCATGGACCCCACTGTTATTACAACGCTATTAGGTTTTTGCTGTCTTCTGAATAAGGCTTTAATTCTTGACACTAACACTTTTGGGCTAACTGGTTTTCCTATATAATCATCGGCCCCTGTTTCCAACCCTTTGATTACTGAGCCATCATCGCTAAGAGCCGTCAGCATCACGATAAGTGTATCTTTAAATTGGGGTTGGCTGCGTAAGAGCATGCATACCTCCGTGCCCGTTTTTTTAGGCATCATTATATCCAGGAGAATCAAATCTGGGTTGAATTTTTTAGAAAGATCAAGGGCTTCATCTCCGTTCTTCGCTTCCAATACTTCATATCCTTCCGCTGCTAAGTTATAGCGCAGCAGCTCACGTATATCGGGCTCGTCGTCTGCAATCAGTACTTTACGGGCCTTATTCTCCATGGTGAGATGTTTAAGCAAACTTAGTTTTTATTTTATGGCAAATTAAAAAGCCAGACGGATAGTTTTTAGACTTAATGATAACTTAATATTAACCGCCTTCGCATTAACTTTGTAACCGGATGAAAAAATCATTTTTGTTTGTTTTTTTACCTCTTTTGCTGATAGGGGCCACTGTAATTCACGTGCAGGCTCAATCAGTTAGAGACAGCTTCAAATTTCCGGAGGGGTATAAGCCTGAATTTAGAAGGGAACGTAATCATGAGTTGATTAAAAATGAGCAACAACTAATTAATAAGGGAGACGGTCAAGCGGATGGATTGTTTACCCCCAGCGACGATTCGGAGCTAAATGCAGCGCTTAGTTTCTCTTTGAATAACGAAGTGAATCGTCTTGCTTATCGAATAGAAACAGATTTTACACTTGATCATCGTTTGAAAGTGAATTATCTCTTCGGATTGGAAAGTGTACTTCGTTATTTCAGAGAGCACTGGAAACAACCTGCTCCTGCTGGCGTTAACCCCAATTACTTGTCACTTTTAATTGCCAATTATGAAGCCTGTATGGAGGCGGATCTCAAAGGTGAAAGTATTGATTTCATTTTTGCGTCTCTGCCTTATGACGTAGGGATGAATCTGATAGCGGCAGGCATTTTTGAGCGTAGCCGGGGATTCGCCAGTGCCAGAGAAAATTTATTACTTAAATATTGCACCCTGTTCCCCGACAAAACTTTTGCCACCTTACAGCAATATCCGAATCTTAGTTTTGCTGATAGCATACTCAAGGCCGTCGCAAAAATTTATCCACGAGAATTGTATGATTACGCAGCGGCGTCTAATCAACTAGGACTTCGAATTCGGTCTATTCAAGATGATGATTTTGTTTCCCTGATTGCTCAGATTGCCAGCAGTCGAAGTGGACAACAATATTTTCCCTTTGTTGATAATATTTTAAAAGGTCGTATTACCCTGCAGCAAATAGATGCGGTAAAGGACGATACGCTTCAATATTATCGTCTTTTAGTGCAAACGCAGATGGACTATGTGATGAGAGCTATTCAGGGGGATACGGCTCTTGAGTTTCGTGCGTTGGCTCGGCGCCTAGAAGACAAGGCTCGTTCCAACTTTGTAACAGTGATCAATGCGCTGCACAATGAAAAAGACCCTCTGGTTCGATTTCGAATTCTCAAGCCCTTAACGGCGCCAGAGTTGTATTACCTCGCTGTTTTTTCTGATGGTACAATTTATACTTCCAGTTTTGTTCGTGGCGTGTACCCTTTAATGATGGAGCGTATTGGCAACCGAGGAGATTCTTTATTGAAAGTACTTGCCTTTGATCGCTATCGAAAGTTTATCAAAATGGCGGCGGCTTTTAATACATTGGATGATTTTCTCGCCTCCTTTGGTTCAGCAAACCAAGGGGGACAAGAAGAACCCTCCCACATTTTAATGAGGGCCTTTGTAAAAAATCTAGATAAAACAGATGGCTTGGAAGATGGAGCTGATGTGGCCGATTCCTATGCAAGTATTGCAGAGACTTTGCAGCCGGTAGCCAAACAAATGTTGCAGAATATTCAGGAGAACTATCAAGAAGCAAAGTCTAAGGGACAACGCAAGGGGATGATCATCTACAATATTCTCCAGAAACTTTTTTTGTCTGCTGATGCCAGTCAAAAAATAGACCTTACTCAGGAACTTAATATTCCTCCTGTTTATCAGGTTCCTTACAAGGATTTAGCTGATGATAGTGGAAGGGTAGTAGTGCAACTTTTTATTTATGGTGACAAAGATGGCAGGGGTGTGTTTCCAGGGTTGGTGAAGATGTTCAATAATAATAACTGGAAGATTGATCAGTCCAATAAATTTTGGGTTTCGGTGACTGCTGCTAATGGACGTCCTGTAACCCTGTATATGAACCGTCCATTGCCAGAGGAAACCAATGAGGACGCCCAAGCTCAAGAGGCGCTTAATAATTTTTTACAACAAAAAGGGATAGTTCCCAGAGTTACCATCAATCGTGGTCATAGCTATAATGCACCTTATACTATTGCACAGATGTCTCCTGCTTCAAAAATTGTATTTATGGGTTCTTGCGGAGGCTACAACATGATACATGATATACTAGAAAAAGCACCTGATGCACACATTATTGGAACCAAACAAATAGCTGATGCACCAGTGAACAATCCTTTTCTGCGTTTAATGATGGATAAATTGCGAACTGGAGCTGAGATTGAATGGATTGGATTTTGGCAGGAATTAGGCCGAATAGTCACGGATAAAATTTTTGAAGATTATGTACCTCCCCACAAAAATTTAGGAGCGCTTTTTATTAAAGCCTACACGAAGGCCATGACACCTCCCTAATTTTGCGTTGTGGCGGATAAAGGAAAAACATTTTTTGATTGGACACTACTGCGACGCGTATTCGGCTATGCGTCACCCTATAAAAATAAATTCTGGCTGTCGGTGGGTTTAGCCATTGCACTAGCGGTGATTACGCCCGTTCGCCCGTTGTTGATTCAGCTAACGGTTAATGAATATATCTTGAAAGAAGTGCCTCGCCTTTTGGTGTTGGTCACGATGATTCAAATTGGTCTCATCTTGGTAGAGACCTTAGTCCGCTTTGGTTTCTCTTATTTAACTGCTGTATTAGGTCAATCAGTAGTGATGGATATGAGGGTGGCCGTTTTCGATAAAATTCTTCACCTTAATCTTAGGCAGTTCGATCAAACTCCCATTGGCACCCTCACTACTCGTACCGTAAATGATATTGAGTCTGTTAATGATATTTTTGCGGACGGACTAGTGCCGATCATTGCGGATCTACTTTCTATTTCTTGTGTATTGGGATATATGTTTTGGGCTGACTGGAAGCTTACCTTGATTGCCTTGACTCCTTTCCCCATTATAATTATAGCCACTTATTATTTTAAGGAGAGTATCAATCGTTCTTTTCAATCGGTACGTAATGCGGTTTCATCTTTAAATGCTTTTGTGCAAGAGCATCTTACAGGAATGAGTTTGGTGCAGGCTTTTGCTGTTGAGAAAAATGAATATACTAAGTTTAGCAGGATCAATCGTCAGCATCGGGATGCCAATATCAAAGCTATTTTCGCCTATTCTGTTTTTTTCCCTGTGGTGGAAATTGTTTTGGCGCTTTCAATTGGCTTAGTTGTTTGGTGGACAGCCAAAGAGGCATTGGCTTTGCAGGCCAGTCAACAGGGTATTGTGATCTCATTTATTCTTTGCCTTAATTTATTGTTCCGCCCCCTACGAGTGATTGCAGATAAGTTCAATGTACTACAGATGGGGATTATTGCCAGTGAGCGGGTTTTTAAGGTACTGGATAATCCAGATGCGAGCCCAATTTCCAATCACAAGAATTTTCCCTCGATAAAGTTTACTGGTGAAATTGAGTTTGATAACGTCAACTTTGGATATGACCCGGGTACTCCTGTTCTCAAGGATATTTCTTTTCATGCAATGCCTGGCGAAACGATTGCCTTGGTAGGGCACACCGGCAGTGGTAAATCGACCATCATCAGTCTACTAACCAAAATGTATGAGGTTGGTTCGGGAGCGATACGTATTGATGGAAAGTCCATTAGTGAATATGATCTTGGGGTTCTTCGCAGTCAAATTGGTGTGGTGTTGCAGGATGTGTTTCTTTTTTCCGGCTCCATTCGCGATAATATTACCCTGCGCAACCCCGCGTTGACCCAGGAAAAAGTGGAAGAGGCAGCCAAACTGATCCAGTTGCATGACTTTATTATGAGCCTGCCCGACGGGTACGATTTTGATG
>JBMSWW010000020.1:0-14903 GCA_049425065.1 Chitinophagaceae bacterium | reverse complement strand
ATAATAAAAGTCAGCCGAATTCGCACATGTGCGAATTCGGCTGACTTTTATTATATTATTAGATTATAGTACACCAAAAAAATAAAATACTTTTATCTAAAATATTGTAAACCAATTATTTATAAGCATATTTCTGACAACTTCATTTTCCGATACAAAACTTACTGAATATATAATCCAACTGATCCTCATTAGTAATCTCGCCGGTGATCTCTCCTAAATAATGAAGACAGCGACGAATTTCGAGAGCGATTAAATCGCTTGGTAATCTTTTTTCCATACCCGCTTGTGTATCTATTAATGCGTAATGTACCTCTTGTAGCACATGATAGTGGCGGGCATTGGTAACAATCGTATTCTCATTACTGATTTTATCCTGCAACACTTGATCGATCATCCGCTCTTTGAGGGTGGCCAAATGCAAATTTTCTTTGGCAGAGATAAGCACAAAAGATTCCAAGGTTCCCCATTTTGCGCGAGCCACTGTTTCTGCAAGTTCATCCAACTTATTCCCCACTAGTAAATAATTCCACCCTTGCTGATCAGCTTCCTGTTTCCAAGATAGTACTGTTTCATGCGATTCATTTACATCGAACACATATAATACTAACTGTGCTGTTCGCATTTTCTCCAAGCTTCTTTCAATACCTGCAGTTTCAATTAGATCCTGTGTATAGGAACGGATTCCGGCCGTGTCGATAAGACGAAATAGAATCCCGTCAATATTCAATACTTCTTCAATGGTATCACGAGTGGTACCTGCAATTTCGCTGACAATGGCGCGATTTTCATTGAGTAAACTATTCAGCAAGGTACTTTTACCTGCATTAGGTTTTCCTACTATGGCTACACTCACCCCATTACGAATTACATTACCTAATCGGAACGATTGCAAGAGTTTCGAAGTAGAATCTTGTAAGCGATGAAGCAAGTCTTTTAATTGCGTGCGATCGGCAAACTCTACATCTTCTTGTGAGAAATCTAGTTCCAATTCAAGTAATGCTGAAAATTTCAAGAGTTGCTCTCGGAGTACTTGCAACTCTTTAGAAATTCCACCACGCATGCCGTGCAGTGCAGCTTTCTGTGCCGCTTCGGTACCCGCCGCAATTAAATCAGCAACCGCTTCGGCTTGCGCCAGGTCTAACTTCCCATTTAAAAAAGCACGTTGGGTAAATTCCCCCGGCTTTGCCAGTCGTGCACCGCGTTGAGTGATTGACGCCAACACCTGTTGCTGCACGAAGGGAGATCCGTGACAACTGATCTCCGCCACATTCTCGCCGGTATAAGAACGAGGGGCTTTGAATAGGGTAACGACCACTTCATCGAGTAATCGATCACCATCTTTTAACAATCCCACATGAGCGGTATGAGTCGCCGCTGCCAATAAATCTTTTGATGGAAATAATTCACTCACAATCTTCAATGCATTTACGCCACTCAATCGTAATACCCCAATGGCCCCTACTCCGGGAGGAGTGGCTATGGCCACAATTGTATCGTCCCAACCGCTAAGTTGCTGCATAGAGCAAATTTAGCGCAAAGCAGGGCCAATATGACTTACATAAAAAAGTCCCCGAAAACGGGGACTTAAGAATTTAGTAATTAAGATCTTTTAATAGTCGGATTCCACACGGAACGTAATCGGCTGCTTGCGGTAGGCTTTTACTTTACGTCCGTTCTGTATAGCAGGAGTCCACTTGGGACCTTTTTTGATAACACGCATGGCCTCTTCTTCCATACCATACCCATGATTAGTTAGGGCACGTACATCAGAAATATTACCTTCCTTGTCAACCACAAACTGTATTACAGTTTGATAAGTTCCTTCAGGAGCTCCGTTATCAGTTGCTACTTGACCATTCGCATTACGCTCGAGATACTGACGCCATTTGCTGTCACCACCTGGGAAACTAGCTTCAATTTCTACTTTGTCAAAGATTTTATTATCGTCAATTTTCTGTTCCACAATTTGCTTACCCTGATCAATATCTACAGGCGCGGCAATCCCTTCATCTTTGATACCCTCCACATTTACCACATCGATTTTTGCTTCTTTTAATTCCTCTTGTGGTGGGGGTGGCTTTTCAACTTCCTCATCCTTTTTAATAACGGGAGGAGTAAACTGCTTCATTTCCACTTTGGGAGGCTCCTGCTTAGGTGGCGGAGGTGGCGGTGGTGGCGGTGGTTCATTTTTTTCTTCCTGCTTCAAATCCTGCAGGGTCATTTCATTGATCTTGACCTTTACGTCATTCTTGTCTTGAAAAGTATTGTTCAAAAAAGAAATCAATAGAAGTAGTCCAGCTATAGAGGCAGTAATCAACAGGGCACGCTTAATACGCTTGTTGTAAGTTCTGCGCAAATAATAGGCACCATACTCTTTGTTTCTTCCATCAAAGACGATGTCGAGTAGGTCAGCTGTTAGTATTTTATTTACATCCATGCTCGCTAATTTTTCAGTTACTATTTGATGCCGTTTGTCTCCTCGGTCTTTTTAATCAAGTCGTATTCTACCTCAGCGATTTTAACCATTGCATAAGTGCGAACTTGATTAATAGTCATTTCATCCAAGATATCCACCGTATTTCTATAGGTAGCCTCATCACTTGGTTTGATGATGATTACAAAATCTTTATCGGCACAATTGCTAACAGGCTTTCCCTTAGCCCTCATTTCCGCTTCGCATTCAGGATCAGGACGCTGATTATAACGGTCAATCACCTCTTTTTTCTTATTGATAATTACGTCGCGAATACCTTTGAAAGTGGTTTGCTTAAAATTATTTTCAGTAGCATCTACCACAAGCTTTCCCTCGTAGTAATACACCTGATCAGATTTCCCTAACATGATGGTCAACACCGAGGATTCTTTTACCTCAGTTTGATCTTGCTCCTTTTTAATATCCTTAGGCATATTAAGGTCAAGCGTAGTGGGAGAACTCATTGTGGCAGTGAAAACGAAGAAAGTGATCAGCAAGAACCCGAGGTCCACCATGGGAGTCATATCTACTCTGGTAGAAAGTTTTTTGGCTTTCTTGACCCCTGGCCCTTTTTTACCACTCTGTTCGGCACCGCTATCTATACTTGCCATAGTTCAGTGTTGTAATGAATGATTGAATTTATTTTTTTTCAGCCTCAACTTTATACAACTCGGTACCCACCGGAATATCATCCAGCGAGGTAACCAGATTGTATTTGAATTCCTCATTCTTTTTGAGTGCTTGCACTACTGCAAAGAATGCAGGGTATTTAGATAAAGCATCACCCTTGATCAGATAGTTCAGCTTTTCACCAGCGAAGGCTGTTTTAGCTTCCTTGATCCACCAAACTAATTGGTTATTCAAAGTATCTGTAACAGGAATTCCAGGCTGCTTGAGCTTTGGCTGATCTTTAAAATCTGTAGCCAACAACTCTTTCAAATTAGCAAATGGCACTCCCACCAAGTACGTCTTTCTAAAATTTGCCATTTCTGGAGATGTCAATCCCAGGTTTTGGCTGGTATTAATACCTTGGATAATGGCATCATACTTAGAGGGATTATTATCTGACAACACCGTAAAATATACTCGGTTGGCAGAGTCAATAGAAATCATTACGGCGTTGTTCTCAGGCAGCTTTTGCGACAACACAGAGCCAGGAGTGGTAATCTCCACAGGCTCAGGCGGCTTGAACTTTGTCGCCATAATGAAAAAGGAAAGAATCAGGAAGGCAATGTCCACAAAGGGAGTCATGTCTGTATCCGTACTCTTCTTTACTATTTTGGCACTAGGCATGATTAATAAATATTTATGATAAGATGATTCAGTTTCGTTTTTCCACAAAAATGGCCTGCAAATTATTTGTACAGGGATCCAAAACTTTGAGTCAGGGTAAAACCAGACTCATCAATACCATGGGTAATGGAATCTATCTTAGTTGTAAATACATTATACATGATAAGGGCAATAGCAGAAGTACCAATACCTAATGCAGTATTGTAGAGTGCCTCAGAGATACCTACAGCTAGATCAGCTGCGGCTCCACCACCACCTTCTTCACCAAGTGCAGCGAAGGAACGAATCATACCCATTACCGTACCCAACAACGCGATCAGGGTACCTACAGACGTAATAGTAGAAAGAAACACCAAGTTCTTTTGCAGCATTGGCAATTCCAACGCAGTAGCTTCTTCTACTTCTTTCTGGATAGCAATCACTTTTTGATCAGTAGACATGTTAGACTCTGAAATCATCTCCTTGTAACGGCGAAGGCCAGCCTTCATCACGTTACCAACAGAGCCACGCTGTTTGTCGCACTCTGCAATAGCAGCGTCTACATTGCGGTTGGCCAATTGGAATTGTACTTTACGGATAAATTCAGCAATCGATCCATTACCCAATGCACGGCGAATTGTTAAATAACGCTCAATAGAAAACACCACTACCATCAGAAACATTCCTAACAGAAGAGGAACGATGATACCTCCCTCGTAGATGCGGTGAAACGCATCCTTAGGTCCTATGTGGTGAGGCCAGAACCCTCCAGACATATCAGGTTCATTAAATCCCGCGGGATTCCCCATCATAAAACGCCAGATTGAATATCCGGCAAGGATACATACGATTGGAGCAATCCAAGAAATCAGGTTACCATCATGTTTGGTTTGAGCTGAAGTTGACTTAGAAGCAGCTGATGCAGTTGGTTTAGTCTCTGCCATGGTCGTTGTTTTTAGTGTTGAATTATTAGGTTTTACTTTTAAATAATTTCATCCTTCTCTAATGGAAGGAGCGTCAAGTTAAGCATTTTTTGAAATGCAGCAAGTTTGTGATAAGAATTTGATAATAAGTTATTCAGGAGGTCAAAAAAATGTGTAAAATCCGAAATTATTCGTATCGGAGCGCCTCTATAGGATTGAGCTTCCCCGCCTTACGAGCCGGATAAAAACCAGCCCCTAATCCCACCAGGGTACAGATGAAAATTCCATATAATACCCAATTCCAGGGTATCACAAAGCCGGTTCCTAAGAAAATAGCGAATAGATTCCCAACTCCAACGCCAAGCAGAATCCCAAAGATGGCTCCCAAAACACTTATGATGATCGCCTCCAGTAGAAACTGACTGCGAACAGCCGCGCGCTTTCCGCCAATTGCCTTGATTAGACCTACTTCACGGGTACGTTCAGAAACAGAAACCAGCATGATATTCATAAGGCCAATGGCGGCTCCTATCAAGGTGATAAGTCCAATTACCGTGGCAGAAATAGTAAGAAAGCCCAAACTTTTCATGGCTTTCTCTGCTACACTATCTGCGCGGTCAAGGTAAAAGTTGTTTTCCTCAATAGTGCTTAATCTTCGAACAGATCTAAAAAGTCCTTCTGCCTCTCCCATAGCCTCAGGCACTTTGCTGATCTCTGGCACCTGCACTGCGATAGTAAAGGAATTCCCTGTACTGAAATTTCGGTTCACATTTACATAAGATGTTATGACCAGATTATCCCGACTAAATCCAAAGGAAGACCCTCTGCTCTCCAACACCCCAAGCACACGATAAGGTATTGAGTTGATACGAACCACTTTGTTCACCGAGGTTCGGTATCCTTGCTTAAATAATTTATTGGCAACATCATAACCCAACAGGCAAACATTACGACCAGTGGTTACATCTTGACGATTGAGGTTTCTTCCGGTCTCTACTGCAAATCCATTTAATAGAAGATAGTTTTCATCACCCCCAAGTATGGCTACGTTAGGGCCCGTCTTTAGGGTTTCATGAGAAACAATGGTACGCCCTCCGTTCAATCCAATTCCTTTGATGGAAGGGTAATCATATTTAGATACAAAAAATTCAGCCTCGTCTTCTGTGATTTTTTTATCAAGGTTTGAAGTACGCTCTTTTCTCTTCCCTTTTTGAGTCACCTTCATTTCATTATTTCGCCCCCCACCCCCAAAGCGAACATTGCGCTCTTTATAACGAAGCGTAAAACCATTAGCCCCCATGGAAGAAAAGCTTTCTGTAAACTTTTGATTCATGGCCTCAATGGCTGTGATGATCCCTACCAATGCCATAATTCCAAAAGCTATGATGGAAACAGTAAGGCCTGTGCGCAAGCGATTACTTTTTACATTGCGAAAAGCGAGCGATAGTATGTCAGCAAATTTCATCATCAGGGATGAAGGTAGCATCAAAGCCGCTGGCCTCAAAGAAAAGCTTGATGAACGGCCCTATGCGCTTATTGAAAGTAAAATAAAGAAAGTAGTGCCTCTGGGAATACACCTAAAATAATCAATAGTGTAGCAGCAGCTAATAGAATTATTTTAAACACAGCCGGGAAAGAAGCGGTCTGGTCCTCATCTTGAGACGAGCGAAAATACATGGCCTGTATCACTCTAAAATAATAATACACACTTACCGCCGCCATCAATACGGCAAATATGGCCAAGTATAAATTAAAGGCAAGTGCAGCTTTAATCATAAATAATTTTGCCAAAAAACCACCCGTCAATGGAATACCAGCTAATGACAAAAAGAAAATAGTTAAGGATCCCGCTACCAGCGGATCTTTCTTTGCAAGGCCATTAAACCCTTCGTAAGTGTAATCGTTTACTTTAGATAATACGGAGAAAATACCTATAGTGGCAATAGAGTAAGAGGCAGCATACAAAATTAAACCCTCCTTAGCCAAAGTGTTCATGGCATATAATGCTAAAAACATAAAGCCAGCCTGCGCAATACTGGAGTAAGCCAACATTCGTTTTACACTTTGCTGGAAAACGGCAGTCAAATTACCTACCAAGAGTGTTAATGCCGTAATCACCGCAATCCATAATTGCCAACTTCCCTGTTGAGTCGCAAGTGTATCTTCAAACAAGCGAATGAAAGCTGCAAAAACAGAAGCCTTCACCACCGTGGCCATAAAAGAAGTAAATACGGTAGGGGCACCATCGTAAACATCCGGAGTCCAGAAATGGAAGGGTACTGCAGATACTTTAAAGGACATCGCAAAAAAGATAACCAACAAGCCCGCTAATAATAGAGATCCGGAAACCTTAGCAGCATCTACAACTGCATGAGTAGCAAAACTTCCCTTGGCGCCATACACAAAGGCCACCCCCATTAAGAAAAGTCCAGTTGAGAAAGACCCTAGAAGAAAATACTTAAGAGAAGCTTCATTACTTTTTAAATTTCGCTTGTCACTTCCTGTTAAAATATACAAAGGAATAGAAATGATTTCAATGCCTAGGAATAAAATCAATATGGACTCAAAAGCAGTTACCATCATCATACCTGCGGTGATAAAAAACAAGAGCGCCAGATAATCGCCTTGATAATTTCCAACTTTCTCCATTTCTTTTCCACTTAACAAGAGATAAAGAAATACAGCAAAAAGAATGACGGTATTAAAAACTAATGAATACCTATCAAATCGCAACATGCCCTCTGTGTTCAGAGAGATTAATGTCCATCCTTGTAATTCTGCTATATTCAATAATAGTAGCAGACCCATGCCAACCGTTGCCAATAAGCGCAGGGTACTTTTGCTTTGCAACAGAAAACTGGCAACCATTAGTACAACACCAAGAAGAGCAGAAACTAGTAACGCGTTCATAATAGGGGGCTTAGGATTTGCGGAATAGAGCACTAATATCAGCATCCCCAATCAATTGCTGAGCAAATGAAGAGGTGATGTCTAATAAGGGTTGAGGATAAATACCAAAAACAAGAATCAATAAGACAATGGCCACTAAGGCAACCTTTTCTTGTAATTCAAGTTGAATAGGCTTTACAGTTCTTTCGTTGGTGTTGCCATAGAAAACTAAGCGCACCATATTCAAGGTGTATACAGCAGACAAAATAATACCAATGCCTGCCACTGAAGCAAAGATCCAATAGTAGTTGGACTTCGTAGCTAAAATTCCGTTGAACATCAAGAATTCACCTATAAATGCATTGGTCAATGGCAAAGCGATATTCGCCAAGGCAATAATTAAAAATAAAATGGTAAATAATGGAGATGACTGTGCAATACCTCCCAACTCATTGATTTGGCGAGTACCCATTTTACGCTCAATGATATCCAGTAATAACCACATGCCCATCACATTGATGCCATGCGAGAATAATTGGACAAGGAGCCCTTGGATAGCAGAAAAGTTAACCGCAAATGCAGCTACTGTCATTAAGCCCAAGTGAGCAATAGAGGAGTAAGCCACCAAACGTTTTAGATCTTGTTGACGCCATGCTAGTAAAGAAGCATACACAATACTGATTACTCCCAAGGTCATAATTACATCACCCCACATATAAGAAGCAACAGGGAATAGAGGAAGTAGCCAGCGTAATAATCCCAAAAGGCCCATTTTCACCATTACCGCGCTCAGAATGGAAGTAACAGAAGTAGGCGCCTGCTCATAGGCATCGGGCTGCCAGGTATGAAAAGGAAACACTGGAATTTTTACTGAAAAAGCAATGAAGAATAACCAAAACAATAAAGATTGTTGATCATTAGTAAGTGGCACCCGCAATAAGCTTTCGAGAGCAAACGACTGATCCACTGTTTTTGATTGTAAGTACAACAAACCAATCAGCATGAGCACAGAGCCCACAAATGTGTAAATGAAAAATTTAAAGGTCACCGCAATACGGCGAGGACCACCCCACTGCGACGCCAAGAAATACATCGGAATCAAAGCTAACTCCCAGAAAAAGTAAAACAGTAACCCATCCATTGCCATAAATACCCCCATCATACCCGCTTGTGCTAACAAGAGCCAGCCGTAAAACTGATAAGAACGCTCGATCTCTTTATTGCGATTATAAAGTGTAAGCAATACGAAGGCAATGGCATTCAGTAATATTAAAATTTTACCAAGCCCATCTAACTGCAAAGTAAAGGTGCTCCCAAAAGAAGACAACCAGGGCTGTGAAAAAGTTAGCATCTCAGGCTGATTCCATTGGGTAAGACTCAATACTGACACTGCTAACACCGCCAGCGAGGAACGATAGGCGGCGGCTGAAGTAAACTTCGAATCTCCCTTATAGATGAAAAGAAAAAGACCGGAGATAAAAGGTATCAGAAGTAGGGTTAAAACTGCCATGTTAATCGTCGCGCATTGCGCTTTTATTTTCTGATAAAAAATTGAATTAAAAGTATTAATACCATGCTTACTACCATCAGTAGCACATAGCTGCCTACCTGTCCGCTTTGCAAAAGACGAAGTTGACGACCCGCATAGTGTACCGAACGTCCAACCCCATTTACCAGTCCATCAATAATGCGAGTCTCTATCCAAGATCTCAACAACTCAGCAAAACGAGCCAGGGGTTTTACAAGGATCCCGTCATACAACTCATCCACATACCATTTATCCTCGAATAGTTTTCCGAATCCTTGTGTAGATCGATCCTGATAGGTTTTAAAACGGAACCAAGTAAAGATGATCACTAACAATACCAACCCCGTGGACAATCCCATGAGCAAGTATTCTGTTTCATGCGATATAGCATGACTTTCGTGTATTGGGATTACAGTAGACAAGAAAGCTCCCAAGTAGTCGACTCCTTCAGCAAAGACAGCAGGAATACCTACCCATCCACCTGCTATAGATAATACGGCAAGCACCAATAAAGGCATCGTCATTAAAGCAGGGCTTTCATGTAAATGTTTTGCCTGGTGATCTGTACCACGAAACGTTCCGTGGAAAGTAAGGAACAGCAGACGAAACATATAGAAAGCAGTCAGCAAGGCCGTAAACAAAGCAATGCTATACAAAATGGGACTTCTCAAGAAAGCACTCAGTAGAATGGCGTCCTTAGAAAAGAATCCACTGAAGGGGGGTATACCTGCAATAGCAACACAACCGATTAAAAATGTAAGATAGGTGATCTTTAATTTTTTGGAAAGACCGCCCATGTTTCGAATATCTTGTTCACCTCCCATGGCATGAATAACGCTACCACTACCTAAAAAGAGTAAGGCTTTGAAGAACGCGTGCGTCATTACATGGAAAACGGCAGCTATGTAAGCGCCAGAGCCAAGTGCCAAAAACATAAAACCTAACTGACTAACTGTAGAGTAGGCAAGTACTTTTTTAATATCATTTTGCTTCACCGCAATAGTTGCTGCGAGCAAGGCGGTAGCCAAGCCTGTCCAAGCGATAATATCCAGCGTGAGGGGTGCTAAAGAATAGAGAATATTACTGCGAGCGATCATATAAATACCTGCAGTTACCATAGTTGCCGCATGTATCAGCGCGGATACGGGTGTAGGACCCGCCATCGCATCAGGAAGCCAAGTAAACAGAGGAATCTGTGCACTTTTACCGGTAGCCCCCACAAACAACAATAAGGTAATTACTGTAATATCAGTATGCGTAAATTTCAATGTGCCCTGATTAGCCGACACGAAAGAAAAAACTTCAGAGAAAGTAACTGATCCCGTTTTAGTAATGATCCAGAAAATAGCGATCAAAAAAGCCAGATCACCGATACGGTTCATAATAAAAGCCTTGTTGGCAGCCGCGGTATAATTTTGATTTTTAAACCAGTACCCAATTAACAAGTAAGAACAAAGTCCTACTCCTTCCCAACCAATAAAGAGAATTACATAGTTGGCGCCCATTACCAAAAGTAACATAGAGAAAACGAACAAATTCAGGTATGCAAAATAACGGGCAAAGTGTGCGCTGCTTTCTTCATGCATGTACGCAGCAGAATACACATGGATCAAAAAACCGACACCCGTGATGATCAATAAGAATAGAGAGGATAAGGCATCCAATTGAAAGGCAAAAGGAATGCGCAATCCTTCAATTCGAATAAAATCAAAATAGTGTACTACCCCGCTGGCGCCCGCCTTCACTTCAAAAAATACCAGCAGACTTACTATAAAAGAGCCTAATACCGTGCCAGCACCAATAATTGCGGCCACATTTTTAGTGAGCGAATTACGTCCGAGTCCATTTATCAGAAATCCTAGCAACGGAAGAAGCGGGATCCAATAAGCTAATTGAGATAATGCTTGCATATACAGCCAGAATAAAGGGTCAATGTTTTAAACGATTCAAAAAATTAATATCTACCGAGTGGGTATTTCTATATAACATCACAATGATTGCCAAGCCCACTGTCACTTCAGCCGCAGCTACCACCATGATAAAAAACACAAAAAGTTGTCCGTCAATTCCAGCGGTAGAATTTAATACTCCCGCCTCCAAAGACCGTTGATAATGCAATTTAGAAAATGCCACCAACAGCAAATTGACTGCATTTAACATTAGCTCAATACACATAAAAATGATAATGGCATTTCTACGCGTCAACACCCCTACTACTCCAATGGAAAATAAGGCGATGGAAAGAAATAAATAATAATTTATTGGCATAATTTTTTCAGATTAATCCTTTTTACCAATCACTACGGCTCCTACCATGGCACTCAAAAAGAGAATACTACTGATTTCGAAAGGAACTACATAATTGGTGAATAGTTCTTTTCCCAATGTTTTAATCAATCCAATACTTCCCTGTCCTACCATCACTTGCTGACCATTAATTTCTGTATCCTTGAGTGCAGCCACCAATACTAATAACAAAGAGCCTCCGCTCATAGCACCAGCAATTTGTAGCCAACGATTTTTTACAGGCTCTGCTTCCTTATTCAAATTCATGAGCATGATCACAAACAAGAACAAGACCATGATGGCCCCTGCATACACAATAATGTTCACAATAGCTAAGAATTGTGCATTGAGCAAAATATAATGTCCCGATAAAGCAAAGAAGGTAACAATCAGCCAAATCACGCTATAGACCGGATTACGACTGGTGACCACCATCATCGCACTGAACAGGGCCGCCACCGAGAGAATCCAAAAAAGTAGTTGTGTTATGTTCATCTCAATTGACATTTGAGGTAGAGGAATGCTGTGGTTTACGATCACCCAACGCTTTTAAATAAGCTTCACGCTCATTTACCGGATGAGGGATTAACAGATCTTGCTTATCATAAATAAATCCTTTGCGGGCATAGTTAGCAGGAGCAAAGGTTTGAGAAAGATAGATAGCATCTTTAGGACAAGCCTCCTCACAAAGTCCACAAAAAATACAGCGTAGCATGTTGATCTCATAGCGAGCTGCATATTTTTCCTCGCGATAAAGATTTTCTTCTCCAGGCATACGCTCCGCAGCTTCCATCGTGATCGCTTCGGCAGGACAGGCCACGGCACAAAGACCGCAAGCGGTGCAATTTTCACGTCCTTCTGCATCACGATTTAATACATGTAGACCACGGAACACTTGAGAGAATCCTCGCTTTTGCTCCGGGTATTGAATTGTTGATTTTTTCTTGAATAAATGGCGTAACGTAATCGCCATTCCCTTGAGAATGTTCCAGAGATACAAGCTCTCCAGAAAATTCATCGGCCTCCGATCTACTTGTTGTGCACGTTGGGTAAGTTGCATGTCTATAATTCTTTTATCAGTTTCAAGATTTTAACCAAAGCATCACAGCCGCACTAATTAACATATTTAATAGCGCCAGTGGAATCAATCGTTTCCATCCTAAATTCATCAACTGATCATAACGGAAACGAGGAATCGTCCAGCGAATCCAAATGAACAGGAATAAGAAGAAGGCCACTTTTGCCATCAGCACGCCGAAGCTGAGTAAAGAAAGTACCCAAGGTTCCAATCCCCATGTCGCTTCATTCACAAAAGGAATATCATAGCCTCCAAAGAAAAGTGTAGCAATTACAGCACTACTTATGAACATATTGATATATTCCGCAAATAAATAGAATCCCAATTTCATGGAGGAGTACTCCTGATGATATCCAAAATTCAACTCATTCTCTGCTTCAGGAAGATCGAAGGGTGTACGATTACATTCTGCCAATGCGCAGATAAAGAAAATCAGAAAGCCTAACGGCTGGTAGATAACATTCCAACCATTTTCCATCTGATAAGAAACAATCTGACTCATTTGCAAAGAGCCCGTCATAAATAATACAGCAATCAATGAAAGACCCATGGGTAACTCATACGATACCATTTGAGAAGCGCCTCGAATTGCCGCTAACAATGAGAATTTATTGTTGGACGCCCAACCTCCAATCATAATTCCATATACTCCCACACTCACAATACTGAACACCACCAGAATTCCCATATCCACATCAGCCACCTGTAAATTGATAGTACCTGTTGCGGTAACAATTGGAACTCCCCAAGGAATTACCGTACTGGTAACTAACGCCACAATCATGGCGAGTCCGGGTCCGAGTAAAAATAAAAATCGGTTGGCATGAATGGGGATGATCTCCTCCTTAAAAAAAAGTTTACCCCCATCGGCCAAGGGTTGCAGAATGCCGAAGGGTCCCGCACGATTTGGACCATGACGATCCTGCATCCAACCAGCCACTTTACGTTCCGCCAGCGTCGTGTACATGGCAACGAAAAAGGAAAGCCCAATGAGACAAGCGATCAGGATCACCTTTTCCAGTATATACCAAAGATCAATTGCAAGTAAGCTCATCATTTATGAATTATGCTTCCTTTTCGGAAGAGTTCTTAAAATCTTTACTGGTAGCTGCTTGAGGAAGTTGACTCAGCTCTACGGTGTTCACTTCACTTACCTCATGGATATCCATTAATAAGCGCGGCGCCCTTCCTCCCATCACTTCAGGCATTGTCTCCTTAGGCACTTGCAATCCCTGATAATGTCCCTGAGAAATCACCGAGTGACGGTTTACATTGGCTGGCCCTTCAATTACCCAATCACTAGTCTTTTTCTTATCAAAGCGACAAGTATTACAAATCCAACCTGTTTTACCCTCATAGCTCTTTACTTCACCCCACTCATCCTTACGCGCAGTAACCCGCAATACTTCATCCCCTCTTTGCCATAGGGTAACCTTTCCACAGCAATCTGGACAATCTCGATGCGCATCCACAGGTTTGGTGAACCATACACGATTTTTGAATCGGAAAGTTTTGTCAGTTAAAGCGCCCACAGGACAAACATCGATCATATTGCCACTGAAATTATTATCGATGGCTTTGGAAATATGCGTAGAGATCTGCGCATGATCACCGCGATCCAATACGCCATGTACTCGATTATCGGTAAGCTGGTCAGCTACATAAGTACAACGATAGCAAAGAATACAACGGTTCATGTGCAACTGGATGTAAGGCCCAATATCTTCCTTTTCGAATGTTCTCCTGTTGAACTCGTAACGGGTACCTTCTTTACCATGCTCGTAACCGAGGTCTTGTAAATGACATTCACCAGCCTGATCACACACGGGGCAATCCAAGGGATGGTTTACCAATAAAAATTCAACCACACCTGCACGGGCATCCTGTACTTTTTCACTGGTGATGTTTTTCACCACCATTCCATCCATTACGGTGGTACGACAGCTGGCCACCAACTTTGGCATGGGTCGCGGATCTGCCGCAGAACCTGCCGCAACTTCAACTAAACAAGTACGACATTTTCCACCACTTCCTTCCAACTTGCTGTAGTAGCACATAGCAGGAGGAGTTACATCACCCCCAATTTGCCTAGCGGCATTGAGGATAGTGGTTCCCGGAGCCACTTCGATCGTAATATTATCGATTGTTACTTTTAAATTGGCGGGTACTTGTTTTATCTTTTCTGCCATAACTAAATTCTCTTTTTAAATTACTTTATGCGACAGGTACAACTATGGGGTCAGCATAATGAGCTAATCCAAAATTTCTTTGTTGTGCTTCCTCCGGGTTCTTCACGTGCCATTCAAACTCATCACGGAAATGACGAATGGCTGCCGCTACAGGCCAAGCAGCCGCATCTCCTAATGGACAAATGGTGTTCCCTTCAATCTTGCGCTGTATATCCCAGAGTAAATCAATATCACTCATCTTACCCTTACCAGTTTCAATATT
>JBMSWW010000019.1:0-15089 GCA_049425065.1 Chitinophagaceae bacterium | reverse complement strand
ATTTTTCCTTCAGGTGCAATAAGAGACATGAGCAACCCTCACAATGGAGGTCAGAAAATACAAGACGGCTATTGGTCACCTGAACACATGTCTGAATATTATAGTGGTGAATATGATAATCAAGGAGTCCACTTCAATAGTGGTATTCCTAATTTTGCATTTTATAAAATTGCTTCTGATCCTTTAATGGGAAGAACGAAAGCAGGGAAAATTTATTATCAAGCCCTAACAAAATATTTGACACCACAATCACAATTTTCAGATTTAAGACTGGCTGTGATACAATCAGCAAAAGATTTATATGGGAATACTGAAGTTGCCATCATTTCAAAAGCGTTTGATGCAGTAGGTATTACAGAAAATGTACCCGTTGTACTCTCTGACACACTTAAAGTAAATCCAGGTACAGAATATTTATTAACATACGATACAGATAGAAGTGATCCCAATGGATTATTTCGTAGAAGTTCTTCAGGATCAAATTATAAAGTAATTTTAAATAAAACAGTTGCATCAAAACCAAGTATTACTGATAATGGGAAAATAGCTGTGTTTGTTGGAACGGATAAGAAATTATATTCTTTATCTATGGATCCAAATATCAATGCTGAAAAAACTGTATTACAAGATCAAACCATCTGGGCAAATGTTGCTATTTCAAAAGATGGAAAGAGGATGGCTGCAGTAACTGAGTATGCCGATACATCTATTTATGTTTATGATTTTGATAAAAAGGCTTGGTATAGGTACATGTTGTATGCCCCAACTTATACATATGGGATAGATGCGAAGGGACCGATATATGCAGATGGACTTGAATGGGATTATACAGGTCAAAATATCATATTTGATTGTTTAAACGTCTATAAAGATTCAACTGGAAAGAATCTATCTTATTGGGATATAGGAATGATTAATGTTTGGAATACTGTCACTAATTCAAAAGCTGAGGGGAAAATCAATAAGCTTTTTTCATTGAGTGATGGCATAAGTATTGGTAATCCCACTTTCTCAAAAAATTTTCCAGGCAAAATTGCTTTTGATTTCTTTGATGAATTTAATGATGAATATTTGATAATTGGATACGATATGAAATTGAATAAAATCAAATTGATAGCAGCCAATAACACAATCGGCTATCCAAGTTATGATAAAGTAGATGAGCGGGTTGCGTTTGGAACCGACTCTAGTGGTATCAGTATAATCAAATATGTAAATCTTCAAGCAGATAAAATTTCATCAACGGATTATTCTAAACGGTTAGTAGGTTATGCAAAGTGGCCTGTATTTTTCACATTTGGGAATAGAAATATTGTAGTACCCCCTAAGCCTGTTATTACATCTAATGGGAGCAATGGTATTTGTACGGGACAAAGTGTAACGCTTACCTCAAGCAGTGATAAAGGAAATCAATGGTATAAAAATGGTTTAAAAATTGCAACAGGTACTGCTAAAACTTTCCAAGCAACAGAATCTGGTAATTATATGGTCATCGTGACCATTGACAGCGTTTCGAGTGTTCCAAGTTCTCCTATTGCTGTTGTTGTTAACCAGCCACCAACAAAACCAACTGTAACCAGAGATGCACAAGGATTCTTGGTTTCCTCTTCAATCAATAATAATCAATGGTATAAAGAAACAACATATACGGGAGATACAACTCAAAAATATAAACCTACAACATCTGGATATTACAGTGTAAAAGTTGTAAGACTGGGATGTGCAAGTGAGGGAGCTACATATTATTATTTGGTTAATTCTATTGAAGATTCAGGCAACAAGTCTAAGACAACTTTATTTCCAAATCCAACTAAAAATATACTAATTTTAAAAAATATTAATAATTCAAAAGCAGTCTATTATTCAATCTTTGATATGAATGCGAAGCTTATAATTTCCAAGCAACGAATACCAAGAGATGCTCGTATCCAAGTCGGATCCTTGGTACAAGGAAATTATATTATTCAATTGAGGGATGCAAGTGGTAAAATTGTTTCTACACAACAACTTATAAAAGAGTAAAGCTGATTCAATTGATTGACTGTGTCAATATAAAATATCGAGGGACATAGCAAACAGGCTTACCCTTTAAAAAAGTAAATTGTCTGTCTTCAAAGCAAAGAAGGCTTTAATTTGCTGAGTGTTTCGTTATTGTAACCCTTTGATTTTCTGCTCCCCTTTTCGATGCAAGATGCAACTATAATAAGATGATTGAGTATGTAGCTATCAGGAAATTAAGGTTTTTTGAAATCTTAACTGTCTATTACTCAGGGATGCTTATATATTTGATGTGTTTCTTTTCTCCTGCGGTCAATACTGGGAATCATATAGGGTAGGAGACAATAAATATTAATCGCCAACTCTTTGTGCACGGAAACCTACATTCGTACTCGTACTTTTTACAAACTTAGGTGCACCAACAGCATCCTTCAAGTGGATCCAAGGTGCGGGTAATGGATCATTGTCACCTAACTGAAGGAATTGACTAAATAGACCCTTATCACCCATAACTTCCTCGCAAGTGATGTTAAAAACATTGATCTGATATTTACCTTTTGGAAATTGCACACCGGCTATCACTTCGTCAGTCAAGACTTGAATAAAGCCACAAGCAGGAGTTTGAGGCCCTGGAGTTTGACGCACATCATCTTTGGTACAGCTTGACAAGCTTAAGAATACTACTGCTAAAATGAGTAGGGATTTCATTAATTTATTCTTGATAATAGTTTATTTTATGTTTTTAGTAATTTTTTTCGTAAACTCTTTCTACACGAAAACCAACACCTGGACCTTTAACAAACTTAGGTGCACCAACAGCATCCTTCAAGTGGATCCAAGGTGCGGGTAATGGATCATTGTCACCTAACTGAAGGAATTGACTAAATAAACCCATATCGCCCATCACTTCCTCACATGCAATACCAATAACATTGATTTTATATTTACCTTTCGGGAATTTAACTCCGGCAATCACTTTATTAGTCTTTACTTCCGCAATCCCACAAGGAGGAGTTTTTGGTCCTTGTCCATTTGAGGAAAAAGCAATGAAACACAATAGAGAACTTTGTAATAAAGCTTTGTTTATCATAGAGTGTTTCATATTATTTTCTTTATATGAATAAGACTATTTTGTAATATAAATGTTTAATTCTATTTGTGATTTATTTATAACATACCCTTGTATCAAAAAGTAGATGGTAAGACTAAGATGCAACTAGCCTAACTCAATGACGGACAAAGAAAAAGCCATCACTTCTGATGGCTTGTCCACTGTGGCTCCCCCTTCAGGACTTGAACCTGAGACCCTCTGATTAACAGTCAGATGCTCTAACCAACTGAGCTAAGGAGGAATATTTCTCCGCTATCCGGCGGCCGGCCGCTCTGTCGCATGATGCGCTTTGCGGGGGGCAAAAATAAGGAATTTCGAAATCAAAACAACCCTGTTTCACCCATATTAATATACACCCCGTCTTCCAACCAGTCCACCGGCCAGGTTTTTAAATGGAATCCTTCCCCGCTGGTGTTAAAGCCGCTTTTCATGTTGAATTTATAGCGGTGAAGGGGACAAACTACGTTTCCCAAGGGGTCAATAAATCCATTGACCATGGGCGCTCCGGCATGAGGGCATTTATGGGCAAACCCAAAAAATCGATCTTGGTGTCGTCCTACACAAACACTTTTCCCATTGACTTCTATGAGCGCAATGTTATTATTCCCGAAGCCCAGTTCATTGGGGTGTTCAGCAATTTTTATCCAGGCAGGATTATTCGCCATAAAAGAAATCGGTCTTATAAGGATAGCGGATGCGATAGAGCTCGCGTACTTTTTTTAGAATGGTAAGTCGCAAAACATCTAAATTTCTTTTTTCAGTGGCAGCAACAAATACAGCGTTCCCCTGCGTTTCTCGACTCCATCGCTCATATAGATCAAGTAATATTTCTTGTTTAGTTCCTTCCTCCAGCCATTCGTCGAAAGTGTTCTTTTCGTATTGGTCCATTTTGTTAAAAATGGTGAGGGTAGGTTTGTCTAAGGCGCCGAGTTCTTCCAAAGTTTTATTAACAACTGCAATTTGTTCTTCGTATTGCGGATGTGAAATGTCAACAATATGCAATAAAATGTCTGCTTCGCGAACTTCATCCAGCGTACTTTTAAAACTCTCTACTAAATGGTGTGGTAGTTTACGAATGAATCCTACGGTGTCACTCAATAAAAAAGGAGTATTCTCGTATACTACTTTGCTGGTAGTGGTGTCAAGCGTGGCAAACAATTTATTTTCGGCAAATACGTCTCGCTTACTCAGCAGATTCATCAGTGTAGACTTTCCTACATTGGTGTAACCTACTAAGGCCACTCGTATAAACTCTCCGCGATCTTTACGTTGTGTAAATGCTTGTTTGTCGATTTCTGTGAGTCGTTTGCGAAGCAACGAAATTTTATCTCGTACAATTCGACGGTCAGTTTCAATTTCTGTTTCCCCGGGCCCTCTGGTTCCAATACCACCGCCGAGTCTTTCCAGGTGTTTCCACATTCCGCGAAGTCGGGGTAATATATATTGATATTGCGCCAGCTCTACTTGCGCTTTTGCCTGCGCAGTTTTAGCTCTTCTCGCAAAGATGTCAAGAATTAAATCGCTTCGATCAATGGTCTTAACTTTTAACTCTTTTTCAATATTGTTAATCTGTGCGCCACTCAATTCATCGTCGAAGATGACTACACGTATTTCTTTCCCAGCTACAAACTGTGCAATTTCTTCTAGTTTCCCTTTGCCCACAAACGTGCGGCTATCGGGATGCTGTAGTTTTTGAGTAAAATGTTTCACCGTAACAGCTCCTGCGGTGCTAGCTAAAAAAGCTAATTCATCAAGGTATTCTTGTACCTGTGTTTCTGTCTGATCTTTTTGTATAACTCCCACCAGGACGGCGCGCTCCTCTAATTCAATTTTATTCCGCTTGTCGATCATGCCAATAACATCAGAGGCCGCTCAGGGTTAACCCGATAGAAAATGGCTTTACTTTGGGACCAAAGCCATCACGAATTGTGGGGTTCAATTGAACGCTGGTAAATAGAGAGAAATGTCCATATCCAACTCGAGCAGTAGCGGCAAAACGTGTCTTATTGATGAATCGAGTACTCGATTCTTTTAATACATAGTCATTGATCAAGGTGCCGTTACGGTTTTCCAATTTGGCATTGCGGGTATGTGCATTAAATAAAGTACCCGCTTTGAAACCTAGTGCAAATTTGAATCCTTTGCCAGTTTCTGGGTTCGCACTATATCTTAATTCCAGGGGGATTTCGAGATAAGTGGTGGCCAACTTTGATTTTTTAAAATGGTTGGTATCGCGCACATTGGTAAAGGGAAAAGTGTTTCCTCCTTCTTTGATCCCAATATTTACTTTATTAAAATGGATATGATCTGAACCAATACCCGCTCCAATTCCGATACTCATTTTCGGATTGCTTTTAAAAGGCTTGTCCAGCATGAAATAAATATTGAAAGTCTTTGAAAAATTTCCCATGGAAATAGTATCCGGAACACTGGTCCACCTAGCGTAGCCAACCTGTAGCACAAGATGATCATTGGCTCTATTGGAAAGGTCTATGGGTTTCTTCTTAAGTGTTTCTTGGGAAAAGAGTCCAGAAAGTCCAGTAAAAATTAGTGCAACTAGGAGGAAGAAATTTTTCATGTAAAAATTTATAATTATATGATAATCAGAAATATAAATAATATATCCGATTACAAAAGTGGACCCTGTTGGGATCGAACCAACGACCCTCTGATTATGAGTCAGATGCTCTAACCGTCTGAGCTAAGGGTCCTAAGTTGAGTAGCAAAAACATTTATTCGTGTTGAAACTCAACAAAATGAGCTGCTAAAGTAGTAAAAAAACACTTGACTAAGTTCTGTAAAGGGGGCATGATTAAATATTAACTTGTCTTTTATTATTAATGTAAAGTATACCCTATGTTAAGAGTAGTTTTGTTTCTTTTAATAAACGGGCTAGTTTATTCCTGTACTTCTAATGAAAAAACAAGTACACCTGTAACAACCATTGCATTTGGTTCATGCGGACATGAAGACCAGCCGCAACCTGTTTTGCAGATTGCAGCTGAAAAAAAACCTACAGCTTTTATTTTCTTGGGCGATAATATTTACGGTGATACTGATAACATGGACACGCTCCGTGCAAAATATGAACGATTTGGTGCCAAAAAAGAATTTCAACAGTTAGCGGCTTCTACGAAAATTTTAGCTACCTGGGATGATCATGATTATGGCAGAAATGATGCCGGAAAATATTATCCTTATAAAGAAGAATCGAAAGCGATATTTCTCAATTTTTTTAAAGAGCCAGCGCTGAGTGAAAGACGCAAACATAAAGGGATCTATCATGCAGAATATATTTGGGCAGGTGATAGAGTTGTTCAGATTATTTTGTTAGATAACCGAACCTTCAGAAGTGATTTGTTGCCGTATGATGGTAAAAATCCGGTTTCGCAAGAAAATTATTTCTACAAACTGGATTATAGTATTCACTCTTCTAAGGATAGTACCTTTTTAGGGGAGGAACAGTGGCAATGGTTGGAGAAAGAGCTTCGTCAACCCGCTGATCTTAGACTAATTTGTAGTGGTTCTCAATTTGGCATTGAATACAATGGGTATGAAGCTTGGGCTAACTATCCGCATGAGCAACAGCGTATGCTTGACATGATTAAGAAGACAAAAGCAGAAGGAGTTATTTTCTTGTCTGGAGATGTTCATTATGCTGAAATTTCTAAAATGCAATCACCGACACTTTATCCCATTTATGATATAACGTCAAGTGGTATTACTTCAACTTGGAGTTTTGCCACCCCCAACGCCAATAGAATTGAAGGACCAGTAATGGACAATCACATTGGTCTACTCACCATTCAATGGGAAATAGATCCTATCATAAAAATGGAAATTATGGATAATAGACGAAATGTTAGAATTGACTATGCTATTAAACTAAGCGAGTTGAAATTTTAAAATAATTACGCATGCGCTTATTACTATTCATTACAGGAATCCTGTTGCTTCCGGCTTGTACAGTCTCAACTATTTCTATGAAAAAGTCAAATAAAATATATAATCCTGTAATAGCACATCGTGGCGCGTTTAAGAAAAATGGATTTCCGGAAAATTCGATTGCCGCTCTTCGGGAGGCTATTCGTTTGGGTTGTGCAGGCACAGAATTTGATGTACGCATGACGGCAGATGATTCTTTGGTGGTGAATCATGACCCGCATTTTGCCAACATGGATATTGAAAAACATACGTATGCGCAACTAGCACAGCAAACGTTAAGTAATGGTGAACAATTACCCACCTTACGTAATTATTTACGCTCGGGAGTAAAAGATAATAAATACACTCAGCTTATTTTAGAGATTAAGCCTTCTCCTTCCGGTACGGCGCGTGGGGAGTTCATTGCCACTAAAGTATTACAGTTGGTGAACGAGTGTGAAGCTGCTGCTATCACGGAGTACATTAGTTTTGACCTGGCTATTTTAAAACAGTTATTGAAGCTGGACAATAAGTTGATTACTCATTATTTAAATGGGGAGCTTTCTCCTTATGCTTTAAAGTCGTTGGGAATCCGTGGCATGGATTATAATTACTCCGTGTATCAAAAAAATCCTCATTGGATTACCGAATCCAAAAACGCAGGGGGTGTACTAAATATCTGGACCGTGAATGAATCAGAAAAATTGGATTGGTGCCTGGAGCAAAAGTTTGATTTCATTACGACAAACGAGCCGGAGCTATTATTCCAAAAATTATCTACTCGTTAACTCCTGTTTCTGACTTGTTGTCTTTTGATCCAATTGCCATTAAATGATCAAAGAGGTTTACCTCTGATCGTATTCCAATTTTTTTCCGTAGACGATATCTGCTAATCTCGACACCTCTTACGGAGATACTCATCAACTGGGCTATTTCTTTGCTTGATAAATTCATCCGCAAGTAAATACAAAGTTTTACTTCGTTGGCAGACAGCGCTGGATACTTTTCTTTAAGGTTTACTACAAACTCACTGTGAACTTTGTCAAAGTGTTTGGCAAAAGTTTCCCACTCTTGGTCAATTTTATCATCTTCTCCTACAGACTTTAATACTTTTTTTATTTCATTGATAGCAACAGGATTTTCTAAAGTTTTAATGACTCTGGAAAGCTCTTCCTTAATTTTAGTTAGTAATTCTCCCTTTTTTACCAGGTGCATTGTTGACGAAGCTAATTCCGAATTTTTGAAATTTATTTCTGCTTCTAATTTTTCATTTTTTAAGGTTACTAGCTCATTTTCCGTTTTGCCTCTTTCTAGTTCATGTATATAGAGTAGTCTCTTTTTTTCTTCTTCAATCTTTTTTTTCTGTTTTTGGAACTTTCGCTGTTGTAATTTGTACAAGCTAAAAAAGAGTATAGCGAATAAAAAAACGTATACAACATACGCCACAGAGGTTCGATGCCAGGGAGGTAATATTTGGAAGGTATAGGTAGTAACTGCAGATTCGCTTCCTAAATTATTTCTAGATTTTACTTCAAAAACATATTTTCCCTCTTTAAGATTCGTGTATTCTTTTTCAGTTCGATTGCTCCAGGAAGACCAGTTACTTTCAAATCCTTTCAAGCGGTATGCATATTCGAGTCCGGCCTGCTGACCATATAAGGTGGAGGTATAGTTTATACGAATTGTTTTCCATTCTGAGCCAATGATGGGGAAACTGGAAGTAGAATTATCGGGCAATAAATTTCCGTATCCTCCATATAAAAGACTATCTTTTTTATTGACCAAAGAAACTTTTCTTATTTGCACTTTGAGGTCGAGTATATTGTCCTTGTATTTTATATAGTTTACATGGAAAATTCCTCTTTCGCCACTTACAAAAATGTTTTTTTCATCGATAGGAAGTATCATTTCAAAGCCACTCAATAGCTTATTCGACAGTTCAGGTATATAAGTAATTTTACTTCTCTCTTTATTAATTACGCCGATACTTTTATCTTGTACAAACCAGCAATTCCCAACACTGTCTTCTTTTAAATAACGAATGCTTTTAGATCCAAGTAGTTTGCTAAATTCTTCGGAAGGGTAGAACTTATTTGCTTTCTCATTCAATGTATACACCCCTTTTTCAGTGCCAAGTAGTATAGAATTATTCACCTTAAAAAGATGATTATTTAAAAGTGAGGGTAAGCCATTTTTCTCGGTGATTGTTTCTACCACAAACTGAGTATCGGATTTATGAATTTTAAAAACACCATGATAAGGATGTGACACCCATAAATTTCCTTGTTGATCTGCTGACATATACCTGGAGGATTCCTCAAATCCATCAACACTCTCTTTACGAATTAATTTTTCTTGCGCCCATTCATAAATTTGAACGCCTTTGTAATGTCCGACTGCCATCCTTTTATTACTACTATCTCCAAGTGGAATATAATTCCAGATTCCTGGTGTAGTACTAAATTGTGAGGAACTATTGTTCTCTATTAAAAATCCTCCATCGTGATGCCCTAAAAGAAGTTGGTTGTTCACGATCGATAAATTCCAACTTTGTCCTTTCGTATTAGCAATAGGGATAAACTCTCCAATACTGAAACTTAGGTCTTCATCATCTTGTACCTTAACGCGGTATAATCCTCCGGAGGTTCCGATATAAAGATTTTGTTTATAAAAGGCGGCCGTATATCCCGAAGCATCTTCAAGACCTGGCACTATTTGCTTAATGGCGCTGTTATAAGTGATTAGGTCGATGCCATTATCTAGCCCCAGCCATAAATTTTTTTTATTATCAGAAAATATGCTGAGTATATTATTGTGTTGTAGTCCTTCTCCTCTAGAAAATCGTTGTATAATATTGCCTGCTTGGTCTATAATATATACCCCGCTATTATTGGTGGCGATGGCAGTTCTATTGTTTTCTAGCGCGATTGCGCTATATACTCTTTCAGATTTGAAAATGGTTTGATTTTTAGATTTTAAAGGGGCTATCAAAGAGTTATATAAAGTGTAGAGTCCATTTTTTAAGGTAGCTATTAATAGGGTATCTTCTTTACCGGGAAGGATAGCCGTTACAGGGTCATTAGTGGGTAAGGTATTGATGGCGGAGACTGGCTCCCAGTTGGCTCCTTTATAAATTAATAGTCCTTTGAAAAAATCTTGCGCATACAGCTGACCCTTCTCAATTCCCATGAACCCCCACTCATTAGGAGCTGGGTAAGAGATGATCTTATTTTGCTTTAGCTTAAATATTTTGTCGCTGCATCTAAAAAAGACTCCCTCCTCCGTACTTATAATATCCCAAACATCGCCAAACCTTCGGTCATTTTGGGGAATAAGCTCTAATAAAGACTTGTACTTTAAAACACCCTGTTGGTTTGGACTAAAAAAACCAAGCTCACCTTGTCCCCCAACATAGATTCTATTGTCCTTCGTAATCTCCAGTGATCGTACAATAGTTCTGTTTGGCAAGGGTAAAAGCTGCCAAGTAGAACCGTCAAAACAAAGCAAGCCTTCATTATTAGCTACATATATAATACCGTTCTTATCTTGTCGTATATCCCAGTTCTGGAGCCCCGCTTTATAGGATTGTTTGTTGTAATTTATGATATCGGGTAGCCCGATTGTGTTTTGGGAATTTGATGTATAGAAATGAAGTATTAAAATAAGGGTACTCAGTGTTCTCATATCCAGGATTTGATCCTTGAATTTAGTGAAATTACCATGATGTAGTAATGAGATAATTTAACATAATTGAAAATCAATTACTTAAATATTTTGATGTAGTAATGTAGGGGTATTTTTTATTATCCCGTGCAACTACAGAGCTATTTTGCCGGTCAATTGCTCAGGCTATTTTAAAACTAATGCTTGCTGTATGAAAACAAAATTTACCCTGCTGGGTCTATTGATCTCAGCATTATTACAATCTTTCGTCCTGTTTGCACAGAACATTCCTGTTTCAGGAAAGGTTCTAAACAAAGCAACAGGGGAGGTGCTTTCGGGTGCCACCATTACAATTAAAGGCAGTTCTCAAACTGTTTTATCGGATTCCAAAGGACAGTTTTCCATCAATGTTCCCGGTCCTAGTGCTGTGCTTCAGGTGTCTTACACCGGAATGAAGGCTCAGGAGTTGACTATCAACGCTGCGGCAACTTCCTTAATGATCAAATTAGAAGAGGCAGCAGAGACTACGCTATCTGATGTAGTCGTGGTGGGTTACGGAACACAACGTCTTACAAAAGTATCCGGGGCCATTTCAACTATTAAGGCGGCGGACATTGAAAAAGCAAGACCTGTCCGTGTGGAGGAGGCTCTACAAGGCCGTGCTGCTGGTGTAAATGTGATTCAACCTGGAACTCCAGGCGCCAAACCTACTGTCTTAATTAGAGGAATTCCTTCCTTTTCAGGAACAGATCCTGTTGTAATTATTGATGGGGTACCTCAAACCTTAACTGACTTTAACTCAATTAGTCCTACTGATATTGAGTCTATAAACGTCTTGAAAGATGCAGCCACTGCCGCTATCTATGGGGTAAAAGGAGGTAACGGGGTTATTGTAGTAACTACAAGATCCGGAAGAAAATCAAATAAAACTGACATAACTATTAACTCTAACTATGGAATCCAGGAGGTAATTAATACAGTTGGGGTTTTGAATGGCGCCGAATATGCTGCTATGATTAATGAAGGCAGTACAGTTGCAGGAGGACCAGTTATTTTCTCAGATTTATCAACGGTGGGCGTAGGAACTAACTGGCAAAATGAAGTTTTTAAAAGAGCTCCTCTTCAATCCCATACAATTTCAGCTCGCGGGGGAGCAGATAGAATGGGCTACTTCCTTTCTGCTGGATTTGTGAATCAGTCGGGTATTGTCGGAGGAAATGATAAGTCTAGATTCAGCCGTGGAAACTTTACGGCTAACTTAAATTTCGATCTTTCTTCCAAGGTGAAACTGCTCATCAATACCACGGGGGTAATACTTGACAGTAAAGGGATTCAGGAAAACTCCTTTAACAGTGTTTTGGGGAGTGCCTTGAATTTTGATCCTACAGTGGCAGTTAAAAATTCAGTACCTAACACTCCAGGCCAGTATGGATTCAGTAACCTGATTTTGTCGGAGGTCTTTAACCCTCTCACTAAGTTGGAGAATACGTATAATAAGAATGTGGGTTCCAAACTCTACGGAAAGTTTGAATTGCAGTATGATATCTTAAAAAATTTAAAACTCAGTTCTCGTTTTGGTTATACAAAGTATGATGGAAATGCGAAAAGTTTTACTCCGCTGGTATTTTACGGTCCCAACAATATCGATAATTCCATGAATGCAGATGGTTCTGCTGTTGCGGGCAGGCATAATAGTGTAGCGCATGAAAAAGTAAGCAACTTTAATTATACTTGGGAGACGTTTGCTAATTACAATTTTGAGGTAGGATCAAATCACCGTTTTGAAACGGTGGCCGGTTTTGCAATGAGTAAAGTATCCGGTAATGCGGCCGGTGCTACCAGACAGGATGTTCCTTTTAATTCTTGGGAGTTTGCTGATTTCACAGCAGCTACCGGAAATAATATTTCTACTAACACGAATGCATTAAGCGGATACTATTATCAGTATTTCCGTCGTAACCTTTCGTATTTCGGACGAGTGAATTACGATTATGACAATCGTTATTTATTATCTGCCACTTTACGTCGTGATGGTTCTTACGCATTTGGTATCCAAAATAAGTATGCCAACTTCTTATCGGGTTCAGCCGGTTGGGTGGTTAGTAATGAATCTTTCTTCCGCTCAAAAAATATCAACTACCTAAAACTGAGAGCTAGTTATGGCGTTACAGGTAATGAAAATGTTGATCCACAGTTTGTGAGTATTGTTACCGGGGGGCCCAGTTATGGACCCACGGCTAATAGTAATGGTTATAATTTCAATAATATTTTTTATGCAGGAAGTACAGTTGGTTCCGCTGCTAACGACGCTTTGCGCTGGGAAAAGCAGACTCAATTGAATGCAGGATTTGACATCAGTTTATTTGATAAACGAATAAGCTTGTCGGCTGATTATTTCCAAAAAGAGGTGGATGGGTTACTCTTCACTCCTTCTGCTTCTTATTATTTGGGTACTGTTCCTATTCCCACTTCAAATATTGGAGCAACTCGTAGTACAGGGGTAGATATTACGCTTGGATTTACAGAAACAATTGCTAAGCAACTCAAAGTTTCAACTTCTTTCACCTTCACCACGGCTAAAAATGAAGTAACTGCTACTAACAGTGATGGTACTGCCAGAATTTTAGGAGGCTATTATTTCAATGGTCAGTCACAAAGTGTAACTGTCTTTGAAAAAGGATTTACACCTGGTTATTTCTATGGATATAAGACCGATGGTCTCTTCCAAAATGATGCTGAAATAGCGGCTGCCGCTACTCAGCCTGGCGCAGTTCCTGGTGATATTCGTTTTGTAGATATGAACAAGGATGGGGTGATCAATGCGCAGGACATGACGCAGATTGGAGATCCTTTCCCTGATTTTACGGTGGGTGGAAATCTCTCTTTAGAGTACAAAGGGTTTGATTTTACGACGTTTGCTTATGCTTCAGTTGGAAATGATGTATACCGTGCATATGAGCGTAATGCAATATATTCCAATAAGGACCGTAGAGTTTTAGCACGTTGGACAGGCGAAGGAACTACTAATGATGCGAAGAATCCTCGTTATACTTTTGTAGATGCCAACAGCAATATACGTGTATCAGATCGTTATGTTGAAGATGGTTCCTTCCTTAAAATCAAGAATATTCAGCTGGGGTATACATTCCCTTCAAAGGCTGCAAAAAAATGGTTCAGTTCTTTACGTGTATATGCGCAGGTTCGTAATGCCTTTGTATTTACTAATTACTCTGGATTTGATCCAGAGATTTCTGGTGGAATACTAGACACCGGTGTTGACAGAGGTTCTTATCCTCAGCCTCGTACCTATACCCTTGGAATTGACATTAAACTCTAATCACCCTAAATGTTTGCTTATATGAAAACGATTCAATTCAAACTTTTCAGTACAGCGCTTTTGTTGTTACTGTTTTCTTCCTGTAAGAAGTGGGTGGACTATAACCCCCGCGAAGATTTTAGAATCACTGAGCTGGATTATTTAAGTTCTGAATCAGATTACCGTACCATGGCGGTTAGTGTATATACGCCGCTGCAATGGCTCAACCAGGCTGTTCCTGTGGGTGATATTGCATCTGATAATGCAGTGAGTGGAGGTGAAAATGCCTCTGATGTTTTATCGCTTCAGCAAATAGATGATATGACACATACTCCTGTAAATAGCACGCTCACAGAACTCTGGCAAGCTGCTTATGAGGGTATTAATCGCGCTAATTATTTGCATCAGTACAAAGAGAAAAATTTGGCTGGTCAAACTGTTTCTTTTGCTGGAAAAGAGGCTCTTTATGGTGAAATCTATTTTTTAAGAGCCTACTATTATTTTCATTTAGTTCGCTTTTTTGGCGAGGTACCGCTTTTTGCTGATAAGCGTTTGTCTCTAAGCCAATCAGCTTCATTGTCACGTGCTCCGATTGCTAAAGTTTATGAGCAAATTGAAAAAGATCTGGGAGATGCTATAATTGCATTACCAGCAGTTCAAGTTGATAAAGGAAGAGCTACCAAGTATGCTGCTCAAGCCTTATTAGGCAAAGTTTTGCTTTATCAAAAAAAGTATGCTGAAGCCGCTACCGTTCTTGAAAGTGTGATCACTGCTAACGCTTTTCGTTTAGTAGACGACTTTGGTTCTATATTTTTAGAGTCTGGAGAAAATGGTCCTGAGTCTGTTTTTGAAATTCAATATTCAAATAATACTCCTTACTATAATTGGGGAGGAGTTACCAGGGGGCAAGGAAATTATGCCGTTCAGCAATGTGGTATACGTGGACTGAATGGTTCTGCAGATATGCCTTATGCAGCTGGATGGAGTACGAATTTGCCTTCACAAAATTTAGCAGATGCTTACGAAGCGGGTGACCAGCGAAAAGCAGTAACTATTCTGGATATTGAAGCCTACAAG